>NZ_JAVKEW010000016.1:0-33631 GCF_040226375.1 Coleofasciculus sp. G2-EDA-02
GTTATCGGTGAGGAGGGCGGGTTTTGTTGTTCCGTTATCGGTGAATATCTGAATTTAGTCCCTAAACCCGCCCCTACAATTGTCCCTAAACCCGCCCCTACAATTGTCCCTAAACCCGCCCCTACAATTGTCCCTAAACCCGCCCCTACGATTGTGGTTAAACCCGCCCCTACGATTGTGGCTAAACCCGTCCCTAGAATGAATAAGGATATACGATCTACACTGCGTAGTAGTGCTGGCAAAATGTCTACCTGCAAGCCATGAACCGACGTAAAAAACGCTACTCGCTGAGATTTGTTGTTCGCAATCTTCGTCAATCGCTTTCAGTATTCCGCTATAGTGGACGCGCCTTAAAGTTAGTTTGGACAACCAATCACAGATTAACCTTGGTGCTAGCTATTTTAACCATCATAGCTGGATTATTACCCGCCGCGATCGCATACTTGGGTAAGTTGATTGTGGATACCGTGGTATTGGCGTCTGAGTCGGGGTTAGCCGCCCATCGTTGGCTAGCGTTAGGCTATGTCGGATTAGAAGCGATCGCAGTTATGATACTAGCAGGAAGTCAGCGAGGTCAAACAGTTTGCCAGTCGCTATTGCGGGTATTGCTAGGACAACGGGTGAATGTGTTAATTCTAGAAAAAGCCTTAACCCTAGACTTACCCCACTTCGAGGACTCCGAATTTTACGACAAAATGACCCAGGCGCGGCGGGAAGCCTCCAGTCGCCCTCTGGCGCTAGTGACGCGGACCTTTGGACTGGTTCGGGATAGTCTGTCGCTAATCACCTTTGGCGGACTACTGCTGCAATTCTCAACCTGGGCGGTGGCAATATTAGTCATAGCCGCCATTCCTCCCTTTATCGCCGAAACTCGCTTTGCTGGGGTAGCCTTTCGCTTGTTCCGTTGGCGTTCCCCAGAAACCCGACAGCAGCATTATTTGGAAACATTAATTGCTAGAGAAGATTACGCCAAGGAAATTCAGCTATACCAGCTTGGCGCGACTATGCTACAGCGCTACAACGATACATTCGGGCGCCTTTACCGAGAAGATAGAGATTTGACCATTCGACGGGGATTTTGGGGTTATTTGTTAGGATTACTGAGTACGATGACATTTTATGGAGCCTATGCTTGGATTGTCATAGAAACCATCTTTGGTCGGATTTCCTTGGGCGACATGACCATGTATTTAACCGTATTTCGCCAAGGACAATCGACATTTTCCGCCATACTCACCTCGATTGGCGGTATGTATGAAGATAATCTCTATATTTCCAACCTCTACGAATTTCTAGAACAAGAGGTTCCCCAATACCAGGGGACAGCCACTCAGGGGATAAAACCAGGGGATGGGATTCGGTTTGAGAAGGTGTTTTTTACCTATCCTGGAAGTCAAAATCCTGCACTTAAAGGGATTGACTTGCACCTGAAACCGGGAGATAAGTTAGCCCTTGTCGGCGAAAATGGGTCAGGAAAGACAACGTTAATTAAATTATTAACTCGTCTGTATACGCCAGATTCGGGGCGCATTCTCTTAGATGGGTTAGATTTAAAGGAATGGAATATTGATACCCTGCGTCGTCGGATTGGGGTGATTTTCCAGAACTTTGTCCGCTATCAATTTAGCGTCGGGGAGAATGTTGGCGTCGGGGATGTAGACTATTTGCAAGACGAAACCCGCTGGGAAAATGCGGCGGAGAAAGGCATGGCAAAACCGTTTATTGAATTAATGCCAGAAGGATTTAGCACCCAGTTGGGGCGATGGTTTAAAGGGGGACAGGAACTGTCTGGGGGTCAGTGGCAGAAAATAGCCCTGTCTCGTGCTTTTATGCGAACCGGTGCAGATATTTTAGTCTTAGATGAACCCACAGCCGCCATGGATGCAGAAGCGGAGGTGCGAGTCTTTAACCATTTCCGCACGATTACCCAGAATCAAATGGTAGTATTAATTTCCCATCGCTTCTCCACAGTACGGATGGCGGATAAGATTGTGGTGATGGCGGAGGGAAAAATAATTGAACAGGGAACCCATGAGGAATTAGTGGAACTTGGCGGAAGTTATGCGCGGTTATTTGCGCTACAGGCGGCGGGATATCAATAAGTTTGTCATTAGAAAATCTAACCCCGTTATAACCTAGTCCGCGCAGGCGGACTTTGTTTGTGTAGCAGCGATTTTAATCGCCTCCTCAAAAGGCTTATAGTATGGGTAGACAAGACAATAAGAGAAGACAATATGAAAAAATATGTTTGCACCCTTTGCAACTACGAATATGATCCCGAAAAAGGTGATCCCGATGGCGGTATCAAACCGGGAACCGCTTTTGAGGATATCCCTGATGACTGGGTATGTCCCCTCTGTGGGGCGGCTAAATCAGATTTTGAACCCTTAGAATAATCATAACCCTGAGTAATGCAAGCACTTTGTCTCTTAAAATTGTTGTTATCGGTGGTGGTGCGGCTGGTTTTTTCGGCGCGATCGCATCTGCATCCACCCATCCTCACACCCAAGTCATCCTGCTGGAAGCCTCGAAAACGCCTTTAACTAAGGTGCGGATTTCTGGTGGGGGGCGCTGTAATGTCACTCATGCTTGTTTTGACCCCGCCCTTTTGGTACAAGCCTATCCCAGAGGGGGGAAAGCCTTGCGTGGAGCGTTTACTCGGTTTCAACCCAAAGATACGATCGCCTGGTTTGAAGCCCAGGGGGTACACCTGAAAACAGAAGCGGATGGGCGGATGTTCCCGGTTACGGATACATCCCAAACCATTGTTGATTGTCTATTCCATGCTGCTACAAGCGCAGGCGTTCAAATTCGCACCGCCACTCCAGTTAAATCCATTCGCTTTACCTCTGGGTTTCAAATCCAGTTAAAGACAGGGGAAATAATCGAGTGCGATCGCGTGCTTTTAGCAACCGGGAGTAACCCCCTTGGTTATCGCGTTGCTCAGGATTTGGGTCATACTATTCAACCCCCTGTCCCTTCTTTATTTACGTTTACAATATCAGACCCACGCTTACAGGATTTAGCTGGAATTAGTGTCAATGATGTTCGTTTAAAATTACCAGAAGCAGGGAAAACTGTCAAGGAACAAACGGGAGCATTACTGATTACCCATTGGGGATTAAGTGGTCCATCCGTCCTGAAACTGTCGGCTTGGGCGGCTAGATTTATCCATGATTGTCACGACAAAACTCCCTTAATCATTAATTGGCTTCCTCAATACAACCAAGACTATCTCCGCCAGGTTTTACTAGCCGTTAAATCTCAACTTCCTCAACGTTATATCGGGACGAGTTGTCCGATTCCGATTCCGAAACGGCTATGGCAGAGTTTAATTGGTTACGTTGGTATTGACCAAAACAAACCCTGGGCAGAAGTCTCTAAAAAATCACTGAATCAACTGATACAAGAAGTAAATCAAGGACGTTACGTGATTCAAGGAAAGGGTGTTTTTAAGGAGGAATTTGTTACCTGCGGGGGAATAGTTTTAAAAGAGGTGAATTTTAAAACTATGGAAAGTCGCTGCTGTCCAGGGCTTTACTTGGCTGGCGAAATTCTTGATATTGATGGGATTACGGGCGGATTTAACTTTCAGAATGCTTGGACAACGGCTTGGTTGGCGGGTCAAGCAATGGGGAAAATGTAGGGGCGGGTTTAGGGACTAAAGTTCGTTGGTTATTGATAACTGAACAACGAAACCCGCCCGGTTCTATCTAGGGGTAAAATGATTCATTATGTAATCTAACCCATCAGCATCGGAATTGTATTTTTTTAACGCAGAGGAGCGCAGAGGGTTACGCAGAGGGACGCAGAGGGGGTAAATGATTTGAGGGACAATTTTATCGGGTTTATAAGAAAATAAAATAATAGTAATTTCCGATTTTTTTGTAGAAAAATGCTATAATATATAATCTATGTCTTCAAACTTGTGAGGATAGAAGTATGTATAAAATCCTAATAGTTTCTGCCCTAACTTTGGTGACATTTGCCGGAAATGCCGTCAATGCCATAGCCCAGACATCGCCGCGATCGCCTGCATCTTCTCCAGACGTAGATCCCGGATATTATATTGACCTGAATCGGGCGAAAAATCTAGCCCGACAAGCGGCTGAACGTATTAATGGTGGATTGGGGCGATATCGGGCTGAAGCGGCGATGCATGGTCCGGTACAAGATGCACCTTATATAGAAAATAACAATGGTACAGTAACGTTTACCTTTAAAGGACGCCCTCCCGGTGCGACAAGGTACACTGTAGAAACTAGCGTAACTGTTAATCAAAACAATGGAACGGTAACCGTTAACTATAATAGACCGATTGGAAATTAATTAAGAATGAAATTTAGTGAACTGGTACAAAAACTTAATCTAGCCACCGATCGCACGAGTCTATCGGTTAATCCTAATTGTAATCCAGAGATTCAGGGGATTGCCCCTATTGATCAAGTTACTAAGGGTGCGATCAGCTATATTGAGGGAGCGAAGTTTGCCGCAAGGGTGAAAACCATCGAGGCGAGTGCTTTAATTTTACCCCCAGATGAAGAGTTACAACGACAAGCCACAGAACGCGGTATCGCTTGGATGGGGGTATCTGAACCTAGACTATTCTTTGCCCGTGCGATCGCGCTTTTCTATCAACCCTGGAAACCTACACCGGAAATTAACCCTAGCGCTGTGATTCACCCAGAGGCGCAGGTAGGGGATGGGGTTTATATTGGGGCGCATGTGGTGATTCAGGCGGGGGTGAAGATTGGTGATCGGGTTTGTATTCATCCGAATGTGGTGATTTATCCCAATGTGCAAATCGGCGATCGCACTATCTTACATGCTAACTGTACTATTCATGAACGCAGCCAAATTGGGGCGGATTGTGTAATACATAGCGGTGCGGTAATTGGTGCGGAAGGGTTTGGTTTTGTCCCCACGAAAGACGGGTGGTTCAAAATGGAACAATCAGGATATACCGTTTTAGAAGATGGGGTGGAAGTGGGATGTAATACGGCGATTGACCGTCCGGCAGTAGGAGAAACTCGGATTGGTCATCATACTAAAATTGATAACTTAGTCCAAATTGGTCATGGGTGTCAAGTCGGGGGTGCTTGTGCGATCGCGGCGCAAGCTGGCTTGGCTGGGGGTGTGAATGTGGGGAATCGGGTGATCCTCGCCGGTCAAGTTGGGATTGCTAATCAAGCCAAAATTGGTGACGGCGCGATCGTAACCGCGAAAACGGGCGTTCATAATAATGTAGAAGCCGGGGCGATTGTCTCTGGTACTCCCGCCGTTCCCCATAAATTATATTTGAAAGTATCCGCGATTTATCATCGGTTACCAGAAATGTATCATACGTTTAAACAATTACAGAAACATAAGGAAAAGTAGGAAGGTATGAAGACCTAGTTTCACTGTCCTGACTGAATTATAGGTAATTTAACGCTGGGGTGGGTTGGGTTGAGCCGTTATCCATTACCAACACACAGACTGTCTAAACCCACACCCACCCTAAGAATACCTGATTTTATGCTGACGACTGCACAACCTTGGGTGATAAGGCTAAAGATTCCCCAAAGGAAAACTTAAGCCCAGACGAGAGCGATTTTTGCTTCACGGGTAACTCAATTATAAACTCTGTCCCTTGACCCGGTTGGGATATACAGGTTAATTTACCCCCATGTTTATCCACTACAATTGAATGGGAAATCGATAACCCTAAACCCGTCCCTGTGCCAATGGGTTTGGTGGTAAAGAAGGGATTAAATATTTGATTTTGAATCGCTTCGGGGATACCCGGACCATTATCCTGAATCCGGATAATCACCCGTTCAATTGATTGAGGTTGCTGGGATTTGTTTTCTGGTGACTCCTCTAATGGTAAAACAGGAAACTGAGAACTCATTTGGGTCCAAATCGTAATTCTTCCGGGTTCAGTTTGGGAGTTTAACGCATCAATAGCATTTCCCAGAATATTCAAAAACACCTGATTAAGCTGACTGGCGTAACATTCCACTGATGGTAAGTTACTATAGTGTTTATGAACTTGAATTTCTGGACGATTAAGTGTTGATTTGAGTCGATGCTGTAAAATGAGTAACGTGCTTTCAATGCCGTCATGGATATCCACAGACTTAATCTCCGCCTCATCCAAACGGGAGAAATTCCGCAGGGATAGCACAATTTGGCGGATGCGATTGGCACCCTCTTGCATGGAGTTCAAGAGTTTGGGAAAATCTGCCCTAACAAAGTCTAAATCAATCGCCTCAATCTCTGCTTGAATCTCGGCAACCGGTTCGGGATAATTCTTAGCATAGAGTTGTAATAAATGCAACAACTCAGTCCCATATTGACGAGTATAGGTAATATTCCCAGCAATAAAACTAATCGGGTTATTGATTTCATGGGAAATTCCCGCAACCATTTGACCCAAACTGACCATTTTTTCCTGTTGAATGAGTTGGGTTTGAGTCTGCTTGAGTTGATGTAAGGTTTGCTGGAGATCGTGGTTTTTGACTCGTAACTGATGTTCAGATTTCCGCAAGGCTTCCTCAGCTTGTTTGCGATCGCTAATATCTCGGATAATCGTGGAAAACACCTCCACCTCTCCGGTTGCGCCTTGGTGCGCCATCACCACCTGAGACACGGGAATTTCCCAACCCTGTTGATGCAGGAGTGAGGTTTCACCCTGCCATACTTTGTCTTGAATCACGGTGGGTAAGGCTTCGGCGAACAACCGTTGGTTCACCGACTGGGGATGGAAATCCCACATCCGCAAATGGCTGATCTCCTGTTCTGGATCAAGTCCCACCAATTGCCGCCCTGCCTTATTAATATAGAGGAGCGTCCCATCCGGTTCACACATACTGACAAAATCGGTGGTACTTTCCAGGATCGCGGTTAATCGCGCCGTTTTTTGTTCTGCTTGCTTGCGCTGGGTGATGTTGGTACTGGTACTCACCACCCGATAAATCTGTCCAAGTCGATCGCGCAGGGGGGTTAGTGTGGTAATCCACCAACTGTCTTGTCCCTGTACGCCAAAACATTCTTCATAAGAGATTGATGTTCCCGTCTGAACACAGGTGTTGTAGCGTTCGCTTATCGTTACTGCCAGCTCCGGTGGTAAGATGGCATCCAGGGGTTGATCGCGTAATTGTTCGGCAGGGATACCGATTAAGTGTTCGTAAGCCGGATTCACATCCACATAACGGAATTCCCAAGAGGGATTGGGTTGACTCTGGCGTTGATGAACATCGACGACACTGATTGAGTTTTCTACACCATTGAGGATACTGCGTAAAAATTGTTCTCTTTCTTGTAAGGCTTCCTCGGCTTGTTTGCGATCGCTAATGTCGGTAATCATTCTCAGCACCCCGACAAAGCTACCCTGATCATTAAATAGTGGCGTCGCGGAAATAATCGCCCACAGATCTGATCCATCTTGGCGGCGAAACTTGAAATCGTAGCGTTCCTGTATTCCTTGACGGCGACGTTCTAAGTAAGTTTGGATCAGCGCCTGGGATTCGGTGTCAATAAAATCAAACAGCGATCGCCCCAGCATTTGTTCAATGGGATAACCCAGCATTTGCCCCATGCGACTATTAGCAAAGGTAATTTGGTTATTCGCATCAAACACCCAAACCCCCTCAGATGCGGTTTCCACGATACAGCGATAATGACGTTCCGATTCTCGCAGTGCGGCTTCGGCTTGCTTGCGTTCAGTGATATCTTCAACAATCCCCAATAGATACTGTGGCGTACCTTTTTCGTCCAGCAACGGGACTTTTTTGGTATTGACGATGCGTTCTCCCCGATGGGGCGTGTTTAGGGGAGCTTCGGGAATATCAACTAATTTACCATCGGTGAGAATTTGTCGGTCTTTCGCCCGTAAGAGTCGGGCTTGTTCGTAAGGTAAAAAATCATAGTCATTCTTACCCAAGACTTGTGCTTTCGAGTAACCCAACAGTTCTTCGCTGGTTTTGTTCCAGTACATCACCTGCAAATCTTTGGCATCTTTGATAAAGACACCGACAGGGAGATTCTCCACCACGGAGTTGAGGAAGGCTTGTGTCTCCCGCAATTGGATTTCAGTTTGTTTGCGCTCAGTAATATCGAGGATCACACCATCGAGCCATTGGACAACACCGTTCTCATCCAGAATCCCTTGACCCTGATCATACACCCAAGTGATTTTGCCATCAGCACGGACGATCCGGTACTCAATCGTATAGGGGTGTTGGCTGTCAATACTTTGCCACACGCTCTCCTCAACTCGGCGGCGATCTTGAGGATGGATAATACTGTGATAAGAGCGTACTCGATTGTGAATAAACTCAGACGCTTCATAGCCAGAAATAGGCTGAATCGCTGAACTTAGAAACGTCATCGTCCCAACCGAGTCCCAGGTACAACGGTAAACAGCGCCCGGAATATTGGCAACTAACGTCTGAAATCGGGCTTCGCTCTGTTGCAGCGATTCGGGTGTCTGTTGGTCTTTGGTGGAGTTTGGGGTAGATTCAAGGGAATTGGGTAGAATAGCCATGATTTTCTCCACACTCAGATGCGTGGCTCAACTATTGCGAGGGTTTTGAGGGAGTGGACGGTTGAATGCTTAAAATTTTATTAAATTTTATCGTCTTGACCATAAATAAGACTAATAAATTTCCCAGTATGAGATTATCCCTGGTCATGTAACTAATTGTAAAGCCCTTGGCTCAAATTACTTGCCTGTAACCCAGCGCACCCAAGCCTGTCAGTAGTAGGAGCGGTCAATTCTGAGAGGCTGATCCGAGGAGCAGTTGACCGTTGGCAACGAACTAGCTCTCTATGATAAGGCAAGTGATGGGCTCGAAACAGATGTGCTGATTTTTCTCTCAATAAAACTATTCCGTGGAAGGTAGAGACTTAAATGGCACCTCTGGGAGCATTGGTAGCTTGGATTACAGTTTTGAGTTTTTCCCTAGGGGCAGGTTTTACTATTATCCTTATTTTTCTCGCCCTGATATTACTAAACCTACCCCAAGAAATAGCCTAAATTATGCTAGAATTTTGTTAAAATTGATACCAAAAAGGATTTAGTGTAAATTAGATTGAATAAAATATAGTATCAAGTTATAATTTTCAGTTAATTACGCTACAAAATAACAATTTTTGCAAAATAATACTCCTTTATATAGAGAAAGACAACTTGCCACACTCGGACTGTTTGATTGATGGATAAGCCAAATATTTAACGAAACCAATAGCGCTCTACAAACTCCGAAATCCTCTGTGCTTAGATAGTTAAGGAGTGGCAAGCTGCCCTGGTAATGGGATCGCTATTTTGTCACTGTTTAGTAACGTCTGAGTAAGCTTTGCATAACACTGATGCAAATCGCAAATAGCTTCAGTTGGTGTTCCGTCGCCAAAACCAATCAGTCGAGATAGAAAGGGTTAAATCCTCCTCTTAGACATCAAAATTGGGCATTTTTTAGCAAAAACAACCATTTTGACCCAGGATTGACATAAATCTGGATCAATTACAGCAAGCCAAGTTTGACCTTGATGTAGTTAGACAGCGTTCGCTTATCTTTGTCTGCTTCCTGTTTAAGCTGCTGCTTTTGCTCGATAGTCACTTTGATCGTAATCGTAGTTCGTTTCATTTACGTCTAGCCATCTCACCTTCTCTACAGTAATACTTTAGTATAAAAAAGTAGTAAAAAGTGTTACCTAATAAAACAAATATTAAGAAAATAATAATTGCTCAGGTTGAACAAATATCCTGAAGGTAACATGTAACGATTTGATCATAAAGATTGTTGATAAGCATAAACAAAATGCCATGAATCGAACAGTGATTTGAGGTAACAGTCTATAGCTAGTCATCGGTGGCAGTCGTCTATTTTAGAACTTGCCGTCACTCAATCCCTATCAAATTAATAAGCCATCTAAATGTTCCCCTAGAACCCAGCATTTTACCTATTAAAGATTAAATTTTGCAGTAGTCTGATAATGTTATGGCTTATAAACTTTCACAAAGTTGTACTGGGTGTGATACCTGTCGCTCCCAATGTCCAACGGGTGCAATCAAAATCAAGGATAACCAGACGTGGATTGATCCAAATTTGTGCAACAACTGTGAAGGGTATTATCCCGAACCTCAATGTGTGATTCACTGTCCGATTAGTTCTCCAGTTCCCTGTCAAGGAAAAAAGGGACGATACAAGCTCAATGAAAGGACTCCCACCAGTCCCGACTTATTTGCCAATGACAAAACCAATCCATTTGCCTCTTCCATCGTCATCTGGGAAGCGTGCAACCTATTAGCACAGGGACTCTCCCTTCCTTGGCACACTGATGCTTCCGGAAAACTCTGTTATCAGCGACAGGTTAGTCAAGGTAAATGTAAAGTAGACTTCTGCCTAACCGGTACATTCGATACAGACTCGACTGAGGCTTTATCCGCTGACGAAGCACAGGCGACTCTTGAGGCGATGGATATCAAAGCCACCTGTCTCCATCTTATTTATGCTGCATACGCGACAGCATTAGAAAAACCTTGGCAAGAAGAGTTTACCCTCAACGATGTGCAAATTGAGAACTATTTGGGACTCCAGAAACGCACAGATTTGAGTAAAGCGGCTAAATTAAGCCTGATTAAACAGCTTGCCCAGCAGCCCTGCAAAATTACCATCGGTGCTCATTGGTCAAAGCAAGGCAAAGTTCCAGAATTTAGCATTCCCCAAAGCCGTTTGTGGCATCTACAGCCAATTGAACATCATTTTCAGGAAGACGAACAAGGATATAAACATTTAGTTGGCTTAACCTTTCGGGTTAGGGCTGGGATTTGGGCAAAGTATTTCTTAAATCGGCAAGGCTGTCAAAACCGAACCGCTTTCTATCAATATGGCAATCTGCCTCAAAGTTTACTCAGCGCCGTGATGAGTAATTGGCAACATCATGAAGGGGCGACGCGGATGATGTTGTGGCTGCTGTTTAAAACCAGAATCGGCAAGCGACAGCGGATTACCGTACCCACATTAATGCGAGTAGCTTATGGTGAGGACAAACTCCTGCGGGCGTCTTCCCAACGAGATGAACGGAAACGTCTAGTGCGGACATTTGAAACTGATTTAGAGGTTCTCAGTCATTATGGACTTAAACCTGTGTTTGATCCGGTGACGTATTTACCAGAGATTCAACCCATGTGGGCGAAATTAGGAGATCTCCCCGACGATGCTGATGCAGCGCTAGAGTTTTGGATTCAAGACGGAAATAGTAAGAGGCGGTTAACCGATGCAGCGCCCCGTGGCAAGTGGAATCTGTTAATGAAAGCCCGGATTTTATGGTTTGAACTGAAGGCAGAATGGGAACATGCGCTGACTACCGTTGAGCCGAACAAGGTACGATTGACAAAACGCAAAACTAAATCCCATTCATCGCCTGTACTTTCGGGCGCAGATATTATCGCGGCCAGAAAACACAACCAACTCAGTCAACGAGACTTGGCGCAATTGACGGGTAAAAGCCAAAGCTGGATTCGGGATATTGAAAAGGGACGTTTTCAGATTAAATTAGAAGACCAACGGCTATTGCAGAAAGTGCTGGGTTTGGCGGAGTTGAATTCTGGATAATAGTTCAGGGATAGCACAGTTGTAGAGACGTTGCATGCAACGTCTCTATAATGATGGGTTCTTATTTATAGTGGTAGGTGGGCATTGCCCACCCTACATATAAGCTTAATTATTAAGTAGGAATTGAATCCACGCGATCGCATCCGGTTGTTTCCCGATTTCTAGTATCATTATCCTATCCCTTTCATTGTATTTAATTAGGTTCGTAGTCAGGGCTTTAGCCCTCTCCAGCTATGCGTTAAAGCACGCTTTGTGCTTACTACAAACAAAGCCCTATTTTAGTTGAGTCACGCCGCCATCGTGCGTTAGCGGAGCGTAACGCACCATTGCTATGACTGACCAGATAGCGAAATCAAAGGTCAAGTCAGGGCGGGTTTAGTCACATCTGGGTGCAACTAAAAAGATAATAGTGAAACCCGCCCCTACATACGCGCCAGGTTCTTTTACTCAGAACGCCGATCAATCAGAACTTCACCCCCATCGCGGTTTAACTTCAATTGAATTACCCCCTGAAACTCAGAATTAATCACCCAGTAACTAACCGTTCCCAGAACCACAGGCGTCAGCAGAATATGCAAGGCAAAAATGATTTTAGCAGCACTCAAGTTCCGTTGTTTGGTCATTTCGATTAACCTTTGAACTCAACTGCTTCTTACTATCGCCGTTGCAGTTAAGAGATTACGCTGAAACTTAGGCTAACATGGCTAACATAGCCTAACATTCGTCTCATGCAACCGCTACCCCAGGACTTTTTGACCAAAATTGCTCGCCTCCATGAGCTTTCCCCGGAACAGGAAGAGGCGTTTGTGGCACGTTTCAGTCGTCAGGGGGATGTAGACGCGATCGCGGAATCTCTTCATATCTCTCCCGGTACCTTTCGCACTCGCATGAGTGGTGTCTATAAAAGGTTCAGCATTGGCGGTAAGGGTCCAAATAAGGTTCCGAAACTGAATCATTTGCTCATCCAGAAGTATCAAGCCTCTCATCCAAATTCAACTCCTCAGACTCCTACTCATGAGGTAGAGATTGATACCCTGGTGCAAGAAATACGCCAGAAAATACAACCCAGCATCCAAAAGGATTGCGGCACAATGAAAGTGCTGGACATGACTCAACCTATCGATTTGAAGGATATTTATACCAAGGTCAATATTCTAGAAAAAGTCATTGGGCGTAGGCGGTTAGCAATTAATGAATTGATACAAGGTTGCAATCTAGATGCCGAAAGCTTTGACCGCCTAGGATTTGGAAAAGTAAAAGAGGAACGAATACCGGGATTAGAAGCCGTCCAAAAATATGACAAATTGATGGTGTTAGGTAAACCGGGTGCGGGTAAAACGACGTTCCTCAAATATTTAGCGATTCAATGTGCTAAATCTAAGCTTTTGACGGATAAAATTCCTATTTTTATTACGCTCAAGCAATTTGCCGAAACGCAAAATCAGCCAAATCTGACAACCTATATTAATCAAATATTCGATAACTGCAATATTACAGAAACCCAAGTCTCTGCAATTCTTCAACACGGAAGAGGGTTAATTCTGCTAGATGGCTTAGATGAGGTTAAGGAAGAAGATGCTGATCGCGTCTTAACTCAGATTCAAGCCTTTACCGATGATTCAGTATCGCAATATTGGTCATAACTGGCAATTCAGCGATTCACAAAAGCAACTATTAAAGCAGTATTACGACGCCAATAAACTGCTAGTCGATTGCCTCAACAGCGACTGTTATGTCAGCCAGGAAGTCCGACAGGAAATAGAAGACACCTTACTATTACCCATCGCTGAAATTGAAAAACGAAAATCCCACGCTAACTGAACTCAACCTCATCACCCATTCCCTAATCAAAACTCAATCCTATTCGCAGAACTCTCTAATTTCATTTGAATAGCACTGATTGAAAGTACGCCCCGACACCCGCCCGGAGTTCAAACTCCGGGCTAAAAGCTCAAGTCCACTAAAGTGGACTAAAACTTTTAATCCGAATGGTATAGCAGTAGACACATCGATTAGGACTTTCCTTTCCTGTTGTAGAGACGTTGCATGCAACGTCTCTACCAAATGATGCGTTCTAACCGTTATGGCGATTGCTATACTAACTTAAAGATGATAGACGGTGTTTAGCCTATTGTATAGCAAGAGTTCCGGCGATTCTAAAAGGCTTAAGTTAGTGCCATTATTCTTAGTCCAGTCAGCTTTAGCTGACTTTCGCTTGGGTTCCTTGGGTTTAAACCCAAGGCGGTTGATGAGACTTACCCCCAAACCCCTCTGCGAACCTCTGCGCTTTCCCTCTGCGCCCCTCTGCGTTTCCCTCCCAAATACCCGCAAGTAACCCCAATCAATCAACCAATCGCACATCCACCTGCTTCCCAGTTGTCAATCCGTACTCATAACGACTATGATTTAGCCGTGAGCGAAAACGCCAACGATACGTTAAATCAGATACAGCACCGAGAGAAATTCTATGGTAAGGGTTCACTGCCAACAATAAAGAGGAAGAGAAGACAGTACCCTTTACCTATACAACAGGCAGTACAGAACAACCCCACTTGAAAAATTCTAACCTGAACTGCCAAAATGCCAGCAAACGCTTAGAGAGGAGACAACTAGAATGCTAGAAGCCTATCACCAACACGCTGCTGAACGCGCCGAACTCGGCATTCCCCCCCTACCCCTAGACGCCAAGCAAACCACTGAACTGTGCGAACTGCTGAAAAACCCGCCACCGGGGGAAAAAGAAACCCTGATGCACCTAATTCGCGATCGCGTTCCTCCGGGTGTTGACGAAGCCGCCTATATCAAAGCAGGCTTCCTCACCGCCATTGCTAAAGGCGAAATCACCAGCCCCCTAATCAGTCACCAAGGCGCCGTAGACCTTTTGGGGACAATGGTAGGCGGTTACAACGTCCAATCCCTAGTCGATTTACTCAAATCCCCTGACAACCCCTTAGCATCAGAAGCCGCCGTCGAACTGAGTAAAATCACCTTGGTGTATGATACCTTCAACGATGTCCTCGCCCTCTCAGATGTCAATCCCTACGCCAAACAGGTCATTGATGCTTGGGCAGAAGCCGATTGGTTTATCCGCCGTGCCAAACTCCCCAAAGCCATCACCGTCACCGTATTCAAAGTACCGGGAGAAACCAACACCGATGACCTCTCCCCCGCCACCCACGCCACCACCCGCCCGGATATCCCCCTACACGCCTTAGCGATGCTAGAATCCCGGATGCCGGATGGGTTAGAAACCATTGCCAAGCTGAAAGAAAAAGGCTATCCTGTGGCTTATGTTGGGGATGTTGTCGGTACAGGTTCCTCCCGTAAATCAGCGATTAACTCCGTACTTTGGCATATTGGGGAAGATATTCCCTACGTTCCCAATAAACGCGCAGGCGGGTATATTTTAGGAAGTGCGATCGCGCCCATCTTCTTCAACACTGCCGAAGACTCCGGTGCATTACCCATCGAGTGCGATGTCACCCAGATGGAAACCGGAATGGTAATTACCATCCACCCCTACAAAGGCGAAATCACCAACGAAGCCGGAGAGGTCATTTCCACCTTTAAACTCAAACCCGAAACCATCCTCGATGAAGTCCGCGCCGGTGGGCGTATTCCCTTGTTAATCGGGCGGAGTCTCACCGATAAAACCCGTGAAGCCCTCGGATTAGCCCCCAGCACCCTCTTCACTCGTCCCACAATGCCAGAGGATAGCGATAAAGGCTTTACCTTGGCACAGAAAATGGTGGGCAAAGCCTGCGGATTACCCGGAGTGCGCCCTGGAACCTCCTGTGAACCCTTAATGACCACCGTTGGTTCCCAAGATACCACCGGTCCAATGACAAGGGACGAACTCAAAGAACTCGCCTGTCTGGGATTCAGCGCCGATTTAGTCATGCAGAGTTTCTGCCATACCGCCGCCTATCCCAAACCCGTAGATATCACCACCCACAAAGAACTCCCCAACTTCTTCTCCACTCGCGGTGGTGTCGCCTTGCGCCCAGGGGATGGGATTATTCACTCCTGGTTAAACCGGATGTTATTACCCGATACCGTAGGCACCGGTGGCGACTCCCACACCCGCTTTCCCTTAGGCATATCCTTCCCCGCCGGTTCTGGGTTAGTCGCATTTGCGGCGGCTTTGGGGGCTATGCCATTAGATATGCCCGAATCTGTTTTAGTCCGGTTTACGGGTGAATTGCAACCGGGAGTCACCCTGCGGGATATTGTCAATGCGATTCCTTATGTAGCGATTCAACAAGGCAAATTAACCGTTGCTAAAGAGAATAAGAAAAACGTCTTCTCTGGACGGATTATGGAGATGGAAGGCTTACCCGATTTAAAAGTTGAACAAGCCTTTGAACTCACTGATGCCACGGCAGAACGGTCTTGTGCTGGCTCAACCATTAAACTGGGTAAAGAAACGATTTCTGAGTATCTGCGTTCCAATATTGCTCTATTGAAAAATATGGCAGCGCGAGGCTATCAAGATGCTCGTACCATTATGCGCCGTGTGGCTAAAATGGAGCAATGGTTGGCAAATCCGGAGTTAATGTCAGCGGATGCCGATGCTGAGTATGCCGATATTATCGAAGTCAATTTGAACGAAATCACAGAACCCATTGTCGCCGCACCCAATGACCCCGATAATGTCAAATTAATGTCCGAATGTGCCGGAGACAAAATTGATGAGGTGTTTATTGGCTCTTGCATGACCAATATCGGACATTATCGCGCGGCTGCCAAAGTCTTAGAAGGTGCAGGAAAGGTAAAAGTGCGCCTATGGATTTGTCCGCCTACCCGGATGGATGAAAAGCAACTGCGGGAAGAAGGGATTTATGATACCTTTGCGGCGGCGGATGCACGGACAGAAATGCCGGGATGTTCTCTATGTATGGGAAATCAGGCGCGAGTTGAAGATGAGGCGACGGTATTTTCAACCTCGACTCGAAATTTCAACAATCGCATGGGCAAAGGTGCGCGAGTGTATTTAGGTTCTGCGGAATTAGCCGCCGTTTGTGCGCTGTTGGGACGGATTCCCACGGTTGAGGAATATACGGCTATTGTGACGGAGAAATTGAATCCTTTTGCTGGTGATTTGTATCGGTATTTGAATTTCGATCAAATTGCTGGGTTTGAGGATGAAGGACGGGTGATTCCGTTGTCAGAAATGCCCAAGATTGAGGATATTTTGGGGATGCCGACAGCGGCGCGATAGGTAAAAAACCTAACCCCCTAACCCCCTTCCCTTGAAGGGAAGGGGGAACAAGCGTTCACAAATTGACAATGGATAATGAACAATGGATAATGACCTCTCCTTAAAAGAAGAGGATTGAAATTAAGGAAAATCTTTTTTAACTTCTTCGTAAACGAAGAGGTCTTAGACCCAATTAATCAATTGTCAATTATCAATTATTAATTATCCATTGATAAAATGGCTCAACTCTTTCCATCTGAAGCAAATATCTCAAAATTAAAAGTAAAACCAACTAAAGGTGAACGATGTTTACTAGATTGTTTGAAGGAAACGTTAGATAAAGATGATGATTTGAAATATACTATCAAGCTTTTTTAAATGGAGATCAGCCAGACATCATTATTATGCGAAAGGGATCGGGTGTTTTGATCATGATCGCATTACATTACTAATATGACTCAAAAACCCTTAACCTAGATGAAAGCAGATGTCTTACAGCAATTAAAGTAGAGTGGGCAAATGCCCACCTTACTGTTCCAGTATTGAAGATGGAGCTAATGCAATGCTATTGGAATTAAAGCGATTTAATATACCACCCGGTCATAAAGTCTTTCTAGAGGATGTAAGCTGGCAAGAATTTGAAACTATTTTAGAAGAGTTAGGAGAACATCGGGCGTCAAGAGTCGCCTATGAGAACGGACTATTAGAAATTATGACGCCCTTACCAGAGCATGAAACCAGGAAGCTCTTTATCACTAACTTTATTGAAATTCTCCTGGAAGAACTAGATATTGATTTTTATCCCCTTGGTTCTACTACCTTTAAAAATGAGGATATGCTGAAAGGCATAGAACCCGATAACTGCTTTTATATTCAAAATGAAGCCGCAGTAAGAGGAAAAGAACGATTAGACTTATCCGTTGATCCCCCTCCAGACTTAGCCTTAGAGATAGATGTAACGTCTCGCACTCATCCGAGTATTTATGAAGCATTAGGAGTGCCTGAGCTTTGGCGATTTGAGAAGGGAAAGTTACAGATTAATGTATTACAGGATGGGCAGTATATCGAGTCAGGGTTTAGTCCGATTTTTCCTAACCTACCACTTGTTGAGGTAATTCCTCAATATTTGAGCCAGGTAAAGACTGAGGGTAGGAATAAGACGATGAGAGCTTTTCGAGCTTGGGTACGGGAACAAATTACAGGAGCATAACATTTCAGTTGGTTGTTAAGGTAGGGAAAGATGAAGTCAAGGAGGAAAGTATGTCTGAGCAAGACTTAAGTAATGTAGCCAACACACCAAGTACCGAAGGCAGTTCCCAAGAAGACAACTCTGCTGTAAGCGACAATCACGTTTTAGCCAAGTTAATTCTAGAAATTCAGCAAACGCCAGAAGACTATTTATCGAATTTACTGCAAATCGTGCGCTTATTCCGTGAAAGCGTCACCATGAAGCCAGTGCGATCGCAGGTTTCGGAACAGGCAATGGACGAAATAAAAAATCCTGATCCTGTAAAGAAATCCGTGCGACAGATTGCGCTGAGTGAACTGCTTAGGCAATGGCGAGAAGAGGGAGATGAGCAGGAGCAAACAGAAACGGCTGAAATTCTCCGTAAGGCATTAGGAGAAGATCCGGTATCTATCTAAACCATTCTATGAGCAGAATAGTATTGCTAGAGTCTGGTCCTTTAGGAATGGTGACAACTCCTAAAGCTAAATCTCCTATATATCAAGAATGTAAACGTTGGTTTGATTCTTTGGAACCAAAGGGTTACACAGTAATATTGCCAGAAATTGCAGACTACGAAGTTCGGCGTGAATTGCTTCGCGCAGGTAAGGTGGCAGGTATCAGGCGACTAGATGAACTAAAAGCTGTACTTACCTACCATCCCATTACTAAAGCAGTAATGCTCAAAGCGGCTGAACTTTGGGCAGAAGCACGAAGGAGAGGAAAACCAACGGCAGATTCCAAAGCACTCGATGGGGATGTGATTTTGGCGGCTCAGGCTATATTGGTGGAATAGGAGGGAAATGAAGTTATAATGGCTACAACTGTATTGTGTTCGCTCTCAGCCGTTTGAGAAATATCTGAATCAAACCTAAACCGCACCTTCACCTCCAAAAGCGCGATCGCACAGTGATTTCAAGGATAAAAACTAATGCCTGTAAATTGGAAAGAATATATCATCAGCACTCCAGAAGTGCTACGAGGTAAACCCAGAATTAAAGGTACTCGGATTCCAGTCAGCCTTATCTTAGGCTACTTGGCAACAGGTAATACTTATGCTCAGATAATTCAAGAGTTTCCTGACTTATCAAAAGAGCAAATAATGGCTTGTCTCGATTATGCCCGCGATTTGTCAGAATTTGAGATAGTTGCTTAATGGGTTTAAAGTTTTTCGTCGATCAATGTGTTCCCTCCTCCATCAGCCAAATTCTGCATGATGCTGACCATGAAGTTTTACTATTAAGGGATTACATCGCTATTGATTCCCCTGATAATGTCGTTATTGCTAAAGCCCAGCAACTTGATGCAATCCTTGTCTCTCTTAATGGAGATTTTGCTGATATTGTTTCCTATCCACCTGGCAACTATCGGGGAATAATTTCGCTTCAGCTCAGAAATCACCCAGAGATTATTCCCCAGTTAATGCAAAGGCTGATAGACTATTTATCAACTCATAACAGCATGGAGCATTATCAGGGTAAGCTACTGGTCGTAGAAGTTTATCGAATTCGGATTCGAGAGTAAAAGCTTAACGCGATCGCTGATTAAAACTTACATTATCTGTGCCTTTCACCCCCCATTTTTAAGGGCGCATCGCTATGCGCCCCTACGATGGTGTCTGTGCAAGAAAATTAACTAGCGATCGCACTCTCCCATCAGCAAGCGCGATCGCCTCCCCTCATCCTCCAATAACCGCTTTTTGCGCCGTTGCTATAGACACAGATACCGTTTCCTCATCCGGTTGCGGGTCAAATACCACGACAAACGACCCATGGGGTATAAGCTGACGCAGACACCCCAAGTGACCGTCAGCATCAGACCGACTGCGAAACCGACCCACGATCGTTCGTTGCATATTGGGTAGGAGTTGAGCGATCGCCCAGGGAGTTAGTCGCTCTCGGTAAGTGATTTGATTGAAATTGTATGGCATGATTAGATTATCCGTAAGGAACAAAGGAAAGGGCGTTAGTCAGTCTCTTGGCGGGGATATACTAACGCTTTTTCTTTTCTGATTAAAGAGCAATACACAACATTTGTCAATTGTCAATACTTGACGCTAAGTTTTAACGCTACTTTAGTGGGAACATTTAGTCAAAGAGTCGATGCTAGAAGAAACACAGCCTTGATGTTTAGGAAGTGCGATCGCACCTTACCCTCCCAAACTCTAGGATTGAGACAGGGCGCGTAGGATGGAGTGTTCCCTACCCTAGTGGTAGAAGCAAGATAAAATATCTACAAAGCCGCAACCCGCTACTATATGGTGCATCCCCTTCTCGACCAACGCGATATTTTGCAAGTCCTGTTCCATCCCAAACCGGATACAACGGGTAAGCCGCGATCGCCAAATATCCATCTCATTGACGTTGAAGTCGAACCGAGACTCTTTCTCAGAGGAAGATTGTACCCAGCCGCCAGCAATTCGCCGGCTATTCTATTTTTCCATGGCAACGGTGAGATTGCAGCTGAATACGATAGCATTGCCAAAATTTTCACTGTCTTGGGCATTACCATGATGGTGATTGACTATCGGGGCTATGGTAAAAGTGATGGGACATCCACCGCCTCTAATCTCCTGGCTGATGCCCTGAAAGTATTCGCTGCTTTTGGTAAAATCTTAACGGCGCATCAACTGTTTCCCCAACGACTTTACGTGATGGGGCGCAGCCTGGGTACTGTCCCCGCCATTGCTGTTGCCGATCGCGCTCAAGATAAATTAGCCGGAGTGATTATTGATAGTGGCTTTGCCGATACCTTCGCCCTGCTCAAACGTCTTAGCTGGCGGGGTAAAGGTAATGAAGATGAGCGTTTGGGATTTGGTAATACCGAAAAAATCAGCCGCATTTCTATACCAACCTTGATTATTCATGGTGAGAAAGATTCATTAATTCCTCCCCAACAAGGAGAAAAACTCTACAACTCTTGTGCCGCCCAAAATAAGCAGTTTATCCGGATTAAAAATGCGGGTCATAACACCTTGATCCGCATGGGGATGTGGCAATACTTTGAAGCAATCCAGAAATTTGTCCTCGGTAAATTAGTTTTAGACGAAGCCTCACTATTGCAGTTACTATTACGTCCCCGCCTGAATAATCAGATTACGCCCCTCGAACTCTACCCAGTAGCTGTCGCTGTTGAGTCTCAGGTCAAAGTTCGAGGAATCCTCTACCCAGCAGCAACTGATGCACCTGTTATTCTCTATTTCCCTAATATTAATGAGTTAGCCGCAGATTGTAATTCTATTGCCAAGTTATATCGGCGGATTGGAGTCACACTGCTGGTTTTTGATTACCGGGGTAATGGTGCCAGCGAGGGTCAAGCAACAGCGAATAATGTGTTAACTGATGCGGTAACTATCTTTAATCAGGTTGGTGATATTTTGCACTCAAAAGGGCTTTGCAAAGAGCGACTCTATGTTCTAGGGCGAAGTTTGGGAAGTGCCGCCGCGATCGAAGTGGCAAGGCAAGCCAACACTCAACTGGCGGGGTTAATTATTGAAAGTGGTTTTGCCCAGCAGTTTCCTCAATTGTCTTATCTGAATACCTCGGCGGGAGAAGCAGAGGTGAATGGCGATGTTTTTGGCAATCTGCGGAAGATGGGAGAAATCACTATCCCAACTCTAATTATTCATGGCAGAAAAGATACAGTAATTCCCGTTGCTGAAGGGCAAGAACTCTACTACTACTGTGCGGCACAAGACAAAAAGCTGGTGCTGATTGAAAATGCGGGTCACAATATCAGAATCTCTCTGGAACACAACCAGTTTTTTCATGCCATTCAGAGATTTGTCGGCAATTCAGAGCAATAATGGGTAGTGTCAAAAAAATAGAGGCACGGCAATTGTCAAAAAAATAGGGGTACGGCATTGCCGTACCCCTACTTGAAACCAGAAGCGCTAACGCACAGGTGGCGGCACCTCTAACCCCACGCGATCGCGTCTAATTCTACCTCTAACCCTAGGCGATTCCTATGTATATTGATCCTATTTCATCACTTATAGTTTTAATCCAAGTATGAACTTTATCAATCCCAAAACCGACTACGCCTTCAAGAAAATATTTGGTTCTGCTGAAAGTAAAGACATTCTGATCAGTTTTCTGAATGCCTTGATTTATGACGGTAACCCTACCATTGAAGACCTAGACATCATCAATCCCAATTTACCGCCAAAAATTGAAGGATTAAAAGACACGTACCTCGATGTTAAAGCAAAACTCAACAACGGCACCTTGGTGATCATCGAAATGCAAGTCCTGAATGTGCAATCCTTTGGCAAGAGAGTCTTATTCAACGCCGCCAAAACCTATGCCTTTCAACTGCAAAAGGGAGAAGGCTACCGAATGCTTAAACCCGTTATCGCTCTAACCCTAACAGATTTTGAGATGTTTCCCCATCGCCATTCGTTTACCTCTCGCTTCGTTTATCGAGAAGTATCCGATGGTTACGTGTATCCCGAAAACGATATTGAACTGGTGTTCATTGAATTGCCAAAGTTTACCAAAGACATCGAACAACTGGAAACCATTACTGATAAATGGATTTACTTTATCAAATCAGCACGCTCTCTTGATCAGGTTCCCACCAATATGGACAACATTCCGGAACTTCACCGAGCCTTTGAAATCGCCAACCAAGCTAACCTCAGCCGTGATGAACTCGAAGATTTTGAGCGTAGAGAAATGTTTATTTATGATCAGCAAGGAGCGGTTGCTCTCGGTCGCGAAGAAGGGATGCAACAAGGGATACAACAAGGTCGAGAACAAGAAAAACGTACAATTGCGGAGAAATTAATCCCTCAAATGGATGATGAAGCAATAGCTGCAACAACAGGATTAAATCTAGAAACTGTGCGAGAGTTGCGCGAGGAAATTCAGTAAATCTTGAGTTTGTATAAACAAAGTGTAAGTTGGAGGGGCGACCCGTTTGCATTAATTAACAACTTTACTCCACATAATTTACTATGGTCGCCCTTTTCTCTTAGGCTAGCAAGAACTGTCAAAAAAATAGAGGTACGGTAATACCGTACCCCTACCTCAAATTCAACCCAGCAGCGCTAACGTACAGGTGGCGGAACCTCTAACCCCACGCGATCGCGTCCTCCAATTTTCGGCGCTACCATCGATACTGTAGGCGGATTTCCTTCAGCCAACGTCGGTACCGAACCGCGCAACCGGGCGGTTAACTGCTGCGTCGTCGAGTCATACATCTGTGTGACTAGCTTGGGATACAAGCCAATGCCAATAATCGGCACCAGCAAACAAGCGATAATAAACACCTCACGCGGTTCCGCATCCTGCAAAACCTCGTGTTCCACCAGTTCCTTATTTTCCGAACCGTAGAAGATTTCCCGCAGATTTGACAGCAGATAAATCGGCGTGAGAATTACTCCAACGGCTGCCAAAAAGACCACGATTACCTTAAATGTGGAATTGTAGGCATCCGAGGTAGCAAATCCGACAAACACCATTAACTCTGCCACAAAGCCACTCATCCCCGGTAACGCCAGAGACGCCATGGAACAAGTCGTCCACATGGCAAAAATCTTCCGCATCCGTTGACCCACGCCCCCCATTTCATCCAACATCAGGGTATGGGTTCGGTCATAAGTTGCCCCGACTAAGAAGAACAGACTCGCCCCAATTAAACCGTGGGACACCATTTGCAACACCGCCCCACTCAAACCCAAGTCTGTAAATGAGCCAATCCCGATTAAAACAAAGCCCATGTGGGAAATCGAGGAATAGGCAATCTTGCGCTTTAGATTGCGTTGGGCAAAAGAGGTTAATGCCGCATAAACGATATTCACCACCCCCAAAATCACCAACACTGGGGCAAAATAGGCATGAGCATCGGGTAACATCCCGGCATTCATGCGAATTAGGGCATATCCGCCCATCTTCAACAGAATCCCCGCTAGCAACATGTGAACCGGGGCAGTGGCTTCCCCATGGGCATCGGGTAACCAAGTATGTAAGGGGAAAATCGGTAACTTCACCCCATAAGAAATCATCAAACAAGCATACAGCAACAGTTCCAAATTTAGGGCATAATCCTTTAAAGCGAGCGATCGCATATCAAAGGTAACCGTATCCCCATAGAATGCCATCGCCAACGCCGCGATCAAAATAAACAGCGATCCCCCTGCCGTATACAGAATAAACTTCGTTGCCGCATACAGCCGCTTTTTGCCGCCCCAAATCGAAAGCAGCAAATAAACCGGAATTAACTCCAGTTCCCACGCTAGGAAAAACAACAGCATATCCTGAACCGCAAACACGGCAATCTGACCGCCGTACATTGCCAGCATCAGGAAGTAAAACAGCTTAGGCTTCAGGGTTACGGGCCAAGCCGCGAGGATTGCCAACGTCGTCATAAACCCCGTTAACAATACCAAAGGCATCGATAAGCCATCCACCCCTACCGACCAATTCAAGTCTAGGGTGGGCACCCAAGCATACTTCTCAACTAGTTGCAGTCCCGGATTGGCAAAATCATACTTTGTGACGAAAGCACAAACTATCAACGTAAAATCAATCAGCCCAACAATCAGGGCATACCAGCGTTCCCAGACGCCATTCTTCTGGGGCAATAATGGAATGCCGACAGAAGCGACGATGGGAAACAGAATAATTACAGTTAACCAAGGAAAATCAGTCATCGTATACCTCGTGAGACCCCGCATTCAGCGAAGCAATGCGGGGAGGAATAGAGGTCAAATCGACCCTTTCAACAAGGGGAGATTTAACAATCCAGGTGAAGGCACGACGATTAATCCCGTGCTTCGCTGCAACAACTGGACTTTTTTGGCGCTAAATTGACCAAGTCGCTTCCAACTAGCATCGCTAACTGAAACCTGTTTCTCGGTATCTCCAGAACACCAACCGATGTATACCTTCCCGGCTTTTTCGGCTAAAACCTTGTCACCCTTTCTGAACACCTTCCGGGTAACTGTGCCGCCGTATTTGCGCCGTTTGTTTCCTTTGGACGGAACACAAAGATGTAATTGTCTGCGACTAACGGGCGGTCTACGGATTACTGCAAACGGTGCAGGTGTGATTTGAACGTCACCACGCCAATCGCCATGTTTAGCATTATCCGAATGCCACTCCCGCCATTGGGTAAACTCAAACGCCGCCAACATTACTCCATCGACGGCATGTGTGGCTGGTGTCTGATTAGCTTTGTTTTTCTTGTCCTTGGCTAATCCCAACCACTGTCTAAGCTGCGTCGTTCCGTTGCCATTTCTTTGCCATCCCTGATGAGTTTTAACTGGGGCTAACTTAGACAACCAAGTCAGCATTTGTCGCTGACCCACCATGACCGGAGAGAAGCCGACACCAGAACGAGCAGACTTACGCCCACTGGTTTTGTCCACGTCAGCCATGACTAACTCATAGTGAATGGCACTAATAGGGAACAGCTTAAACAACTCTTTAACTACTCTTAATTCCAATTGCTTATTAGCTCGAATTGATGGAGGCAATTTGCCTTGCCTACGGTTATTAAACCTTTTTTGACGATGGCAACGTTCAGAGTAAGGAAGCTTCCGGTTAATTCGTCTACCCCTCCTTGCTCGACGCATGACGCGCCGTAATTCCATCCGTTCCTTAACTGTCTTAAACGGTAGGACTAAATGAGCCATCCAAAGAGTAGCAAGGCTCGATTGAACCCCAATCCCCGAATAACATTTGCCGGGGTCTATACCCAAAGCTATGGGTTGAGTATTCTCTTCTGTTTCAAAGGTCAACTGAATGGCAAAGCATTCTAAATCGTTATGCACTACCTTAGCTTTGCCTTCTTTGAGCCAACGTCTAGCGCGGCTAGGTAGGGAAGGCATTAAAGGTTTACCTGACTTCGATAAAACTGGTACTCGTAACATGGAGATAATCCTCACGAGTGAGTGTGTAGTCCCTTCCCGCCATCTCGGTTAAGATGTCCTAACTTGCAGAGCGACTCGACAAAAAGTCTTAGAGGTAATCCGGACTAGGGAAGTATCCGGGTGTCTGTACCAAACCGAGACTCTATGCGGATATTCAACGGTTTAAATTGTCGTTTGTCCGACAATCCCTGACTTCAAGCGATAGCTAAGTCAGGGTTGTTGAAAGTTTATGGTTAGTGGTTAGAACTCAAAACCCGGTTCCCTCAAAGGTCGTGAAGGGTCAAAACCATGTCCTCAAAGGTCGTGAAGGGTCAAGTCAGGGCGGGTGCGAGTCACATTTATTTGTTGTGAGGTAAGAAACGATAGGAGTCAAACCCGCCCCTACCAAATTATCAAGACAACCCAGAAACAATCACAAAACCGAGAACTGCCCCAAAGACAATTAGCGCATAGAATTGAGCGCGACCGTTTTCGAGATATTTGAGTCCTTCACCACTGATCAGGGCAACTAAACCGGTTAAATTAACCGCACCATCGACCACACGGTAGTCTACTTCCATCACCTGGCGGGCTAGGCGACGACTTCCCTGGACGAATATCCGATCATAAATATCATCGAAATACCACTTGTTGAGGGAAAACTTGTAAAGCGGTGTAAAGTTTTTCGCGATCGCGGCGGGGTCAATTTGACGCATCCGGTACATCAGCGATGCTACGGTAATGCCAATTAGGGCAATCCCCACAGAGGAACCTGCCATCACCACAAACTCTGTCCAGTTAAACGCCGCTTCATGACTCACCACTTCCGCCACGGTTTCTCCAGGGGCGTGGATAAATTCCTCAAAGTAGTTGTCAAAGGGCATCCCCACCAGACCAATCAGCGTCGAGGGGACAGCGAGTAACAGTAAGGGTAAGGTCATGGTTAAAGGGGATTCATGGGGAGACTCACTATGCCCATGGTCATGATCCTCAGCCTCTAATTCCCGCCTATCCATGGCACCAGGTCCAAAAGCGGGTGCAGGTTCAGCCACAGCCCCTTTAATTTGCTCCTTAATACTGGTGATATTGCCCCGGAAATCGCCCTCAAAGGTCATGAAATACATGCGGAACATATAGAAGGCAGTCAGTCCAGCCGTCAGCCAACCGACAACCCACAGTCCTGGAGAAGCCGCAAAAGCACTGCCTAAGATTTCATCCTTTGACCAGAATCCAGCAAAGGGGGGAATCCCACAAATTGCCAGAGTGCCAATTAAAAACGTCAGGGAGGTAATCGGCATATACTTCCGCAATCCTCCCATCAGCCGCATATCTTGGGCTAAATCCGGATCATGACCGACCACGGCTTCCATACCATGAATCACAGAACCGGAACAGAGGAAGAGCATGGCTTTAAAATAAGCGTGGGTCATCAGGTGGAATAACCCGGCACTGTATGCCCCAATCCCCATTGCCATCACCATGTAGCCTAACTGGGAGATGGTGGAATAAGCCAGACCCTTTTTGATGTCATTTTGGGTCAGGGCGATGGTTGCCCCTAAAAAGGCGGTAAATCCTCCCGTCCAGGCAATGACTGTCATCGCCAGGGGGATATTTTCAAACACGGGGTACATACGGGCAATCAGAAATACCCCAGCTGCGACCATAGTGGCGGCGTGAATCAGTGCTGAAATTGGGGTAGGACCTTCCATCGCGTCAGGAAGCCAAACATGCAAGGGAAATTGAGCAGATTTGGCAACCGGTCCTAAAAAGACTAATACGGCAAACAGGGCGGCGAGTCCGCTGCTAATGTAACCGGATTCGACAAAGGCTTCTAAGTGGGCGCCCATGACATCAAACTCGAAGCTACCGGTTGCCCAGTACAGCCCTAGGATGCCTAAAAGGAGACCAAAGTCCCCCACCCGGTTAACGACAAAGGCTTTTTGACAAGCATCGGCGGCGGCTTTGCGATCGTACCAGAATCCGATGAGTAGGTACGAACACATGCCCACCAGTTCCCAGAAAATATAAACCTGTATGAGGTTGGGACTAATCACCAGACCCAACATTGAGGAACTAAACAGGCTTAAATAGGCATAGAAGCGCACATAACCGGAGTCGTGTGCCATGTAGCCGTCGGTATACACCATGACCAGAAAGGCGACGGTGGTAACGACGACTAACATCAACGCCGTTAGGTTGTCGATGGTGTAACCCATCATTAGGTGGAAATTCCCCGCCGCCGCCCATTCCAGGGTACGGGTAAACGGTTCATGTCCGTGAAATTGACTCCAGAATATGGCAAAAGACAGCACCATCGCCGCCCCCAGCAGGGAGACGACGAACACGGAGGATAACTGCCGTAGCTGATTCGTGGTTTTGTTGAATGAGATAAGCCCTAAGCCGACTAGCATTGCCCCTGCCAAGGGCAAGACCGGGATCAACCAGGCATATTGATAAAGCGGTTCCATGGAAGACAGCTTACTTTAGATTTCTTTACTATTTTGACAAACCGTTAACAACTGTGACATATACCTATACAAAAAGAAAGTTGGCTCGGTGTGAGCCAACCTCAAGTAGAAATACTTATTTTATATAACCACCCGTTAACCATAAGCCAAAAAGCAGATACCATAAACTTTACAGCCTTGGAGCCTTCTACCCTGGAACCTTCTGCCTTCTGCTTTTACTAGGCGGCTGATTGAGTTGCATTCTCTAAGGCGGTATGAGTTAAACTTTGTCCCATGGATGCTGAATACTGTGATTCATTGTTCCCGATCAGGTTTTGAATCGCTAAGCGCAAGTCATCTCGTCCTTGAAAGCCTTCTAGTCGCTCCACTAACTGACCGTTCTCAAATAAGAGCAAGGTTGGTAAGGATTTGAGTTGATAGGCACTGGCAAGCCTGAGACTATTATCCGCATTCACCCGCACGACTTCAATCTGATCGCTCCATTCCTGCTGTACGTCCTCCAACATTGGCTGGATTAGGCGACACAGCCCACACCAAGGTGCCCAAAAATCAACCAGAACCATCTTGGAGTTTTCTAAAACGTATTGCTTAAACGTCTGCTCGTTCACCGACAACACCATGATCCCTCGAATTCTATTGGATTTTTACTCTAGCCTTGGGATCATGCTACATCGAATTGGGATTATTTGAACAATAAATCCACTAATTTTACCAATTTATTTGGGCAGTTGCTCCCATGAGTAGGGGATGCGCCCACCATAACAAGCCGACAAAGCCGATTACGCCTAGATAGGCGGGACGGATAAATTCTTCCCATTTCAGGGTTTGGCGTCCCTGAATCAGGGCAAGGAAGGGAAAAACCGAGGTGCGCTCTTTGACAGACTCAAAGGCTTCACCATAGCGCTTAGAAAGCCGTTGATCCCCATGCCAAACCCCAAAGCAATGGTGCAAAATTAATCCCACCGAGGTGAGTAGGGTGAAGCTGGTGCCAATCCAGAGGGTGTGAGCAATACACCAGATCACCTGTCCCACCATTTGCGGATGTCGGGTAATGCGAATAATTCCGGTTTCGTAGAGGTGAACTTGAGGTTTCTGGATGGCGGCGATTTCTAACAGATTGAATGTCGCTGGGTAGAGAAACAAAAAAGAAATCGCCGAAAGCCACCAGACTAGGGACTTGATCCCCGGAATTCCCTGCATCTGCCATAATTGAATCCCATCATAGCGGTGGTTGAAAAAGTAAATAATTAATACAACGGCAAGAGATAGGCTAACCAGAGCAAATAAAATTCGATAGAACCTCGCGCCAATGCGTTGTTCAGCCCAAGGTCGCAGTGCGGCTAGACCACTATGCGCGATCGCAAACCCCAAAAGTAGTCCAGCCATTACCCAATGACTGGATGTCACGTTAGTCAAGACCCCCATAAATCCTGATGTTGATTCATTGCACAATTCATCCTAGCAAGAATACTCAAAGAGTTGATCCCGTGTTGTGTTACTGTCGATTTCAGGCAGAGGTTTACATGTTCGTTTTTGGCAATTCCTACTATCGTTGACGTTAAATCCCATCTTCAACCCCCCTGGGATTGCCTGTTATTGCTCCTTTTTTGATGGTTTAGCTCCTATGTCTGACCTTCCTTTCACTCTCGATCAACTCCGCATTCTCAAAGCTATCGCTTCTGAGGGGAGTTTCAAACGTGCTGCTGATAGTTTGTACGTTTCCCAACCGGCTGTGAGTTTACAAGTGCAAAACTTGGAACGACAGCTTGATGTTCCTTTATTTGACCGAGGCGGGCGTCGCGCTCAATTGACAGAAGCCGGACACTTACTCCTAAGCTACGGTGAAAAAATCCTCACTCTTTGTCAGGAAACCTGTCGGGCGATTGAAGATTTACAGAATCTCCAGGGTGGAACGCTGATTGTGGGCGCTTCTCAAACCACGGGAACCTATCTCTTACCTCGGATGATTGGCTTGTTTCGACAGAAGTATCCCGATGTTTCAGTACAATTACAAGTCCACTCGACTCGCCGTACCTCTTGGTCTGTTTCCAATGGACAGGTCGATTTAGCCATCATTGGCGGTGAAGTACCCACGGAACTTCAAGAAACGTTACATATTATGCCCTATTCGGAAGACGAGTTGGCGCTCATTTTACCCGTCTTTCACCCCCTGGCAAAGGTGGGAACGGTGTATAAGGAGGATCTGTATAAGTTACAATTTATTGCCCTCGACTCCCAATCTACGATTCGTAAGGTAATTGACCACGTTCTCACCCGCTGCGATATTGATACCCGACGCCTGAAGATTGAGATGGAACTCAACTCAATTGAGGCAATTAAAAACGCGGTGCAATCTGGATTAGGGGCGGCTTTTGTGTCTATTTCAGCCATCGAAAAAGAATTGCAAATGGGTGTTTTGCACCGAGCAACGATAGAAGGCGTTGTGGTGAAGCGAATGTTGTCTTTAATCGTCAATCCCCATCGCTACCGTTCCAAAGCCGCCGAAGCATTCAGCCGGGAAATTTTGCCGCAGTTTGCGCCTCCAGGATGGCAAGAAAATCCACCCTCTTCAGCGCCAATAACTGCTCCTAAATTGAATTCGGCATCATCTCAACCTGCATCGTCTCAACCAACAGGTTAACGACAGTTGCTCAAAGCGTTTGCGGTTGAAATTGCCAGAGTGTAGAGGTGTGAGAGTGCAGAAGTAAGAGCTACCTGTAGGGGTACGACATGTCGTACCCCTACTAGGACTAGATTCGCCGCGTATGTTCTGATTATGAAAGTTAAACGCCTAAAAATAAATAATTTTCGTGGACTTGATGATTTGACATTGGACTTTCAGCAGAAATACCCAATTGTAATTATTGGTGTTAACGGAGTCGGAAAGTCAAGTATCCTTGATTGTCTTGCCATACTTTTATCACTTATGACCGGATGGTTGCAAGACTATACTGGATCGGTTCGAGGCTTCAGTGAACAAGATATTACGAATGGAAAAAATGAAACCGATAACGAAATTACAATAGTATACGATTCTCAAGACGTAACTTGGAAGCGTCGTCACCAAAGAGGTTCTCAGCAAATCCCTATTACCGATAACCCCCTAGAGCAACTACTATTACTTGTAGTACCGGGTTTAAAAGAGCGTATGAGTAGCTTTCAGCTGCAAAAGCAGATACGCCCTACCTTAGAGTCTATCGCCAGCAGTGGGGGACTGTACCGAGTTGATTTAGAGGGTATCCGCTCTCAGTGGGAAGCGATGACGGGTAGTGATGAATTTCAAAACTTTGTTGATACAATACGCCGGAATCTTCTTGATGAGCCGTCTGAATTCAACTTACCTCTAATCGTATATTACCCCATTAATCGACAGGTTGTTGATATTCCTTTAGAGGTCACAGAAAACCATGAATTTAAGCAGATCGATGCTTATGAGCAAGCCCTCCAAGCGAGACAAGTAGATTTTAAACGTTTCTTTGAATGGTTTCGAGAACGAGAAGACTTAGAAAATGAATATCGTCTCCAAAATAAAGCCGATTTTATAGACAGCCAGTTAGAAGCGGTAAGACGAGCTATATCGTCTATTCTCGATAATTTTTCCAACTTAAGAGTTCGTCGTTCCCCCTTACGAATGACGATTCAAAAACACGATGAAGAACTTATCATCAATCAACTATCTGATGGAGAGAAATGCTTGCTGGCAATGGTGGGAGATTTGGCTCGACGTTTAGCAATAGCCAATCCCGGTTTAGACGAGCCGCTTCAAGGTAGTGGCGTTGTTCTGATTGATGAAATTGAATTACACTTGCACCCAAAATGGCAACGCGATAGTATTCCAGCACTAACCCGAACCTTCCCGAATTGTCAATTTATTGTCACAACTCACTCACCCCAAGTGATTAGTCAAGTTAAGCCAGAAGGAATCTATATTCTGGAGAAAACCGAGGATGGGATCGTCGCCAAGCAGCCAGAAAGTTCTTATGGTAGAGACAGTAATCGGATTCTGGAAGACTTAATGGATACACCAGAACGTCCGCAGCCAATAAAAGAAAGACTTTTGGAACTGTTTCGACTGATTGATGATGGTAAACTGAGTGAAGCTCGCCAATTAAAAAATAATCTGGCTCAAGAAATTGGGTCAGACGAACCCGAATTTGCTAGTGCGGATATGCTGATTCGCAGAAAAGAGATCTTGGGGTGATGAAATATATCAGAAAAGGTCAAGAACCAGAACGATTTACGGCTTGGAAAGCCAGGAAAAATGAAGATTGGCAACCCAATTGGGATGCGTTGCGATCGCCAGAGAAACCAGCCGTCCATCAAGCCTTACTACAGGAACAAGGTTCTATCTGTTGCTACTGTGGTATTCAGATCAGCAGAGAAACCAGCCACATTGAACATTTAAAGCCTCGTACAACCTACCCTAATCTAGAACTTAAATATTCTAATTTATTGGCGTCTTGTCCGGGGGAAGGTGAGTTCTCCGAGGGGAGAAGCTTTAAAAAATTACCTCTATCCCAAAAACATTGTGGATACAAAAAAGAGGATTGGTACGATGCTAATTTGATGGTTTCACCTTTGTTAAAAAACTGTGCTGATTTTTTCAGGTATACAGGAGCGGGAGAGATTTTACCAACCGATGAACCGGGAATGGAGAAAGCAGCAAAAGAAACAATTGAAAGGCTAGGGTTAAATAATCCTAAATTGCAAGCCGCTAGAAAAAAGCAGATTCAAACCCTATTGCCATTAGTTGACAACGCTACAAACGCAGAAATTCAAAAACTTATTCAAGGATATGAACAACGCGATTCCCAGGGAAACCATACGCCATTTTGTTTTGCGATCGCGTATAGTCTAAGACAGTACTTTATCTCCCAGTAGCATGAATGTTGCAATTATCGGTTGCGGTTATGTCGGTAAAGCCGTTGCACACCACTGGCGTCAAGACTTGGGGTTGACTGTCACGGCGACGACAACCACTCCTGAGAAAGTGCCAACCCTAGAAAAAATTGCCCAGCGCGTTGTTGTAGTTAAAGGCAATGACCCCCGCATTTCTCACAAACTAATTTGAGAAGCTAATTTGAAGGGGAAAATTATAACTTTTCATGCGCAAAATAGAAAACTTCCAGATTCTCCAACAAAGGGCGTTGTATCATCAGCTAGCAGCTACGGGTTTACCAGTTGAAACGGGGACAGGTGGAATGACAAAGTTCAACCGCACCCGCTTAGGTTTACCGAAAACCCATTGGCTCGATGCTGCAAGCGTTGGACAATCAACCCCAG
>NZ_JAVKEW010000017.1:0-35660 GCF_040226375.1 Coleofasciculus sp. G2-EDA-02
ATGAACAATGGATAATGACCTCTCCTTAAAAGAAGAGGATTGAAATTAAGGAAAATCTTTTTTAATTTCTTCGTAAACGAAGAGGTCTTAGACCAAATTAATCAATTGTCAATTATCAATTATTAATTATCCATTGATAAATGATTGATGGACCAGGGATGGGCAGATAAATGATTGATGGACGAGATGGACGAGTGATGGGGCGAAGCATTCGCGTTGGGAATTGGGCAGAAAACCGAGAGATTGGGGCGCGAATGCTTCGCCCCTACAGCCCCTACCGCCCCTACAGGAAGGCGTTTGTTTTCGCCTTGTGCTTCGCATTTTCGGTTTTGATTGTTTGTTTGCTCCATATCCCAGCACAACCGGCACAGGTTGTCTCCTGTTCGTCTACCGAGTCGGTTTGCGCTTTGCCGTCTGCCCTTTGCCGTCTGCCGTCTGCCGTCTGCCCTCCAACTCGATTGTCCCAGCAGATTCAAGAGGGGAGAACTTACTATGACGCAGGTCAATTTGCCCAAGCGGCTTACGTCTGGGAACAAGTGGCGGCGTCTTTGGCATCCCAGGGAGATGAATTAAATCAGGCGATGGTGTTGAGTAATCTGTCTTTGGCGTATCAACATCTGGGACAATGGAGTCAAGCTAAGGGTGCGATCGCGAAAAGTCTGGAACTTTTGACAAATGCACAAGAGACGGGTGATAAACTGGCACGTCCTCGTGTATTCGCTCAAGCGCTCAACACCCAAGCCCAGTTACAGTTTACTTTGGGTCAAACGGAGCAGGCTCTGTTGACCTGGCAACAGGCGACGGAGGTTTACCATCAGGCAGATGATCTCCCTGGAATCCTACGGAGTCAAATTAACCAAGCACAAGCCCTAAAACGCCTCGGATTTTACCGTCGGGCGGTGAACAGGTTAACCGAGGTGTATCAAACCCTGGAAAACCAGCCCGATTCTCTGATTAAAGCGGCGGGATTGAGAAGTCTAGGCAGTACGTTTTTGTTGGTTGGCAATGTAGAGTCCGCTCAAACCATTTTGCAGCAGAGTTTGCAAGTGGCTCAACAACTAAACTCTGCCCCAGAAATGAGTGCCACACTCTTAGACTTAGGTAATACAGCCCGAGCCGGACAAGAGATAGAAGCCGCAATGGAATTCTATCACCAAGCCGCCGCGATCGCACCGTCACCCCGGCTGCGGCTTCAAGCCCAACTCCATCAATTAAGCCTCCAGATTCAACAACAACAGTGGCAACAAGCCGAATACCTTGTGCCTCAAATTCAGTCCCAACTGGATACCCTACCCGATAGTCGCGGTTCAGTTTATGCCCAGATTGACCTGGCGAAAAGCCTCATCGCGTTATCCCCAAATCATTCTGATCCGGAAAAACTGTATACTAATGCCGGACGCCTCCTGGCAAAAACCCTACAACAAGCTCAACGTTTAGCAGACAAACCCGCCACCGCCCACGCCTTGGGAAATCTGGGCAGCTTGTACGAGCAAACCCAGCAATGGGACTATGCACAACAGTTTACCGAACAAGCCCTGCGCCTTGCCCAAGCCATTCAAGCCCCCGATATCGCCTACCGCTTTTCCTGGCAATTAGGGCGTCTGCTCAATGCCCAAGGGAACACACAAGGTGCGATCGCGGCGTATACTGAAGCCGTTGATATCCTCCAAGGATTACGCCAGGATTTAGTAGCCATTAGTCCAGACGTGCAATTTGCCTTCACCGAAACCGTCGAACCCGTCTATCGACAACTGGTAAATCTTCTCTTACCCACAGGAGAAGAAAACCCCAGCCAGGACAATTTAGTTCAAGCCCGAAATGTAATTGAATCCTTAAAATTAGTCGAACTGGAAAATTTCTTCCGAGAAGCCTGTTTAAATCCTCAACCCCAATCCATCGATCAAGTTGATCCCACCGCTGCTGTTATTTATCCGATTCTATTACCAAACCATTTAGCCGTCATTCTGTCTTTGCCGGGACAACCCCTAAGCTATTACGAAACCCAGCTTGCCCAAGCCGAGGTAGAATCAACCTTAGAGCAGTTCCGTCAACTCCTCAGTTCCAAGTTACCCAACCGCGATCGTTTGCGTTTATCTGAACAAGTCTACGACTGGCTGATTCGACCCATTGAGACGCACTTAACCGCCAATGGTATCAAAACCTTGGTCTTTGTTCCAGATAGCGGTTTACAGAACATTCCCATGGCAGCACTCTATGATGGGAATCGCTACCTTCTCGAATCCTACAACATTGCCATCGCACCCAGCTTACAATTAGTAGACCCCAAACCCCTGCCCCAGCAAACCTTAAGAACCCTAACAGCCGGATTAACCCAAGCCCGCCACGGGTTTAGTTCTCTACCTAACGTCGCCCAGGAAGTTGCCCAAATTCAGACAGAAATACCCAGTGTCGTGTTGCTGGATCAAGACTTTACCAGGGACGCCTTATATAAAGCAATTGAGTCATCCTATTTCCCGATTGTTCACATCGCCACCCATGGTCAGTTTAGCTCCACGGCTCAAGATACATTTGTATTGGCTTGGGATGAACCGATTCAGGTCAAACAGTTCGATACCATTCTCCAATCTGCGAACCTAAATCGGCATCAGGCGATTGAGTTACTGGTTCTCAGCGCTTGCGAAACCGCACAGGGAGACAAACGAGCCGCATTAGGGTTAGCCGGTATGGCGGTGCGAGCGGGTGCCCAGAGTACCATCGGCAGCTTATGGCGTGTGGATGATGCGGCGACTGGGGAATTTATGAGTGTGTTTTATCAGGAATTAACCAAAAATCCCACCAACAAAGCCGAGGCGCTGCGTCGAACTCAGTTAGCACTCCGGCAAAAGCCTCAGTACCAATTTCCTTACTACTGGGCACCGTTTGTTTTAGTGGGAAATTGGTTGTAAGAAGTAGGGGGAACAGATGCATTCGTAGGGGCTTGAGCATTTGCGCCCAGATGTCTCGATTTTATTTTCATTATGACACTATACACTATACGATCGCGAATAAATGGAGATGCGGTATGATCTAGCATTTGCTTGTTAAAATTTCTGTTAATTCTCGTTTTAGAGTGTCATGGCTGATACCGTTCTCGACGTTCGCAATCTGCAAGTCAAATTTAAAACCGATGAAAAGGAAGTCCTCGCTGTTGATGGGATTAGTTTTCAAGTGAAACGGGGGCAAACCCTGGGTATTGTCGGCGAGTCGGGTTCGGGGAAGTCAGTCACCTCACTGGCGGTGATGGGGTTAGTGTCAACTCCGGGTAAGATTACTCAGGGGGAGATTTATTTTAAAGCCAAAGCCGATGGCGCTCAACCCAAAGACTTGCTGAAGCTGAACGAGGAACAAAAACGCCGGTTCCGGGGTGGTAAAATTTCGATGATCTTCCAGGAACCTATGAGTTCCCTCAACCCCGTGTATACAATCGGGTTTCAGCTTATCGAGGCTATTTTACAGCATCAAAACATTACCAAACGCGAAGCACGGCATCAGGCGATCGCACGGTTGCAAGAAGTGCGGCTGATTCCTAGTGATGATGAACTTAAGCAGGAGTATGAACAGGAAAATCCTGATCGCGTCGCCGCTACAGATCGAGTGATTAGCCAGTACCTGAATCAGCGTAAACAGGAAATGCTGAAGCGCTATCCTCACGAACTATCGGGGGGTCAATTGCAACGGGTGATGATTGCTATGGCAATTGCCTGTGATCCCGAAATTCTGATTGCGGATGAACCCAGTACCGCCTTGGATGTTACCGTACAGGCGGAAATTCTGGACTTGCTGCGGGGGTTGCGAGATCAGCGAGAAATGTCAATGATTTTTATCACCCACGACTTAGGCGTGATTGCCGAAATTGCCGATAGCGTGGCGGTGATGTATCAGGGGAAAATTGTCGAAAGTGGCGATGTCTGGCAGATTTTCTCTCATCCCCAGCATCCTTACACGAAAGGATTATTAGCCTGTCGTCCGACTTTAGAAAAACATCTAAAATACTTACCCACTGTTGCTGACTTCATGGAGAAGGTGACAACAGATGAGGGGCAGGTAGAAATTCGCGAAAAATATCCGACGATTGATGAAAATGGGGCAAAGATTCAGCGAGATAATCACGCCATCTCTGACGCTTCAGCCTCTCCCCTACTTGCTGTTAAAAACCTCCGGGTGGGGTTTCCTGTATCAAACGTATTTGGCAAGACTAAACGCTATATTATGGCGGTTAATGATGTTTCCTTTGAGGTTTACAAAGGAGAAACATTGGGACTGGTGGGGGAATCAGGCTGTGGTAAATCGACCCTTGCTCGGACATTATTGCGTTTAATTGAACCGATGGGGGGTAAGGTTATATTTGACAATAAAGATATTACCCATCTAAAAGGCAAGCGCTTGCGGCAAATGCGGCAAAAAATGCAAATTATTTTCCAAAATCCTTTTAGTTCCCTAGATCCCCGGATGAAGATTGGGGATGCGGTGATGGAACCATTGGTAATTCATAAATGGGGGGATAACGCCAAAGCACGTCGCGATCGCGCCGCCTATTTGTTTGATCGGGTGGGTTTAAAGCCAGACTGGATGAACCGCTATCCCCACGAGTTTTCTGGGGGACAACGCCAACGGGTTTGTATCGCTAGGGCGCTAGCACTTGAGCCTAAGTTTATTATCTGCGATGAATCGGTTTCTGCCTTGGATGTGTCGGTACAGGCGCAGGTACTGAATCTGCTCAAGGAGTTACAGAGTGAGTTAAAGGATGAGTTGAATCTGACTTATATCTTTATCTCCCATGACTTGAGCGTGGTCAAATTTATGAGCGATCGGATCATGGTGATGAATAAGGGCAAAATCGAGGAAATTGATGGGGCTGAAAGCATTTACCGGGAACCGAAAACAGAGTACACGCGCCAGCTTATTGCATCTATTCCCACCGGAAGCTTGGATCGGATTCAGCAACAACAAGCAGGGCGAGGATTGATGCCTTGGTCTAATATTAGCGAGTTGTCTGATGGAAACAAACCCTCGGCTAAACTCCAGTATCAGCTTTTTGCCATGGTTCAGGGGGATTGGCAAGTGGCTCAGGGATTACTGAGTCAGGTGAAAAGCATTAATCCGGGACATTCTGAGGATTGGTATTGGCAAAAAGTTATCCGTGATTTGGAACGCGATCGCCAATAGATTCGGGGTGGGTTTCATACAGCACGATCTGTAGGGGCGGGTTTTACAGATAACTTATAGCAACAAACCGATAACTTAACTAAACCCGCCCGGTTATCAGGGTTTCCCACGCGATCGCGGCGGGTTTATTTACATTGGGGTTAAACCCAAAGGATTGCCGGTTATCGGGGTTTCTCACGCGATCGCGGCGGGTTTATTTACATTGGGGTTAAACCAAAAGGATAGTTGTAAAACCCGCCCCTACAGGTGGTTAGGGTTCCGGTTATCAGGGTTTCTTACGCGATCGCGGCGGGTTTATTTACATTGGGGTCAAACCCAAAGGATTGCCGGTTGTCGGGGTTTCCCACGCGATTGGGGCGGGCGCGAGTTACATTGGGGTTAAACCAAAAGGATAGTTGTAAAACCCGCCCCTACAGATGGTTAGGCTTGGTTTTGAATTAAGGTGATTATTATGGCAACTGCTGAATTAAATTTTCTGGCAGAATTGAATTATTTTTTGCCCTCAAACAAACGTCATGTTAGTTTTCCTCATGAGTTTAAAGGGCGAACCTCGATTAAGGATATAATCGAATCCCTGGGGGTGCCTCATCCGGAAGTGGATGCGATTTTGGTTAATGGAGAATCTGTTGATTTTTCCTATATTGTCCAAGATCGCGATCGCGTCACGGTTTGTCCAATTTCGGTGTTAGATGAAATCAATCCCACTATCCGAGTGAGTCCCCCTGAACCCCAGGAATATCGGTTTGTTCTGGATATTCATTTAGGTAAATTAGCCAATGCGTTGCGGTTGTTGGGGTTTGATACCCTTTATCGCAATGACTACGCTGATCCAGAGTTAGCGAGAGTTTCTGCGGATGAGCAACGGATTTTGTTAACTCGCGATACCCGATTACTGATGCGTTCTCAGGTGATTTATGGGTATTATGTGCGCTCCAAAAATCCAGATGAACAAATTATTGAAGTTTTGCGCCGCTTCAATTTATTTGATGCTATTTTACCCTTTCATCGGTGTATCCGCTGTAATGGGGTATTATTACCTGTTGAAAAAGACGCGATCGCAGATCAGTTACCTGAGGGGACGCGACAATCCATTGATGAGTTTCATCGCTGTCAAGCCTGTGAGCAGATTTATTGGCAAGGGTCACATTTTGAGCGGATGCAACAGTTTATTGAACAGGTTATGGCGGCACAACCTCAACCTGATGATTCCTGACAACAGATGAAGCTTAAACTATTCCCCATTATAACCCTTTATTACTATGATTTTTATTAATCCTAAAACTGACTTTGCTTTTAAAAAAATATTTGGCTCTGAGCAAAGCAAAGATATTCTAATCAGTTTTTTAAATGCTCTGCTCTACCAAGGACGAGCCGTTATCCAAGATGTAGAAATTCTCAATCCCTATCTGGCTCCCCAAATTCAGGGGATTAAAGATACATACTTAGATGTGAAGGCTAGGATAACTGGCGATAAAACGGTGATTATTGAAATGCAAGTTTTGAATGTAGAAGGCTTTGAAAAGCGAATTTTATATAACGCGGCGAAAGCCTATTCCATTCAATTACAACCTGGAGCAGATTACACGATACTGAGTCCAGTGATTGCTTTAACTATTACCGACTTTGAAATGTTTGAGCATCTGAATCAGGTCATTTCTAATTTTATTCTCAAAGAAAAGAGACTCTTGACAGATTCTCCAATTAATGATTTAAAATTAGTGTTTGTCGAGTTACCCAAATTTAGCAAAAGCTTAGAGGAGTTAGAGACATTAACTGAGCAATGGATTTATTTTATCAAAACAGCTAGAACTCTAGAGACTATCCCCGAAAGTATGGCGCAAGTGCCAGAAATTCGCAAAGCCTTTGAAGTGGCGAATCAAGCGAATTTAACTAGGGAAGAATTAGAAGCTTTAGAACAGCGAGAAATATATATCCACGCTCAACGTAATGCGATTCGACGGGCATTGAGACAGGGGAAAGAAGAAACCCGTCGAGAAATTGCCAAGCAACTTCTGGATGTGTTAGATGAGGAAACAATTAGTCGGAAAACGGGGTTAAGTCTGGAAGAAGTGCGACAGTTCAAAATCGATGAATTAAATGATGAATATTCACAAATTGACAATGGATAATGAACAATGAATAATGACCTCTCCTTAAAAGAAGAGGATTTAAATTAAGGAAAATCTTTTTTAATTTCTTCGTAAACGAAGAGGTCTTAGACCCAATTAATCAATTGTCAATTATCAATTATTAATTATCCATTGATAATTGGTTTTGTAGTAAGGGCTTGACGCTGAGATTGTCTTGGGTAAGAAGCATCAACCTAACTTACTGGTGTGGGTTGAAAAATTGAATTACACCCCATTGTCCATTTATTAACCACTGCGGATCATCCTGATTTAATCTCTCAATCTGATCAGGTTGCAATCCGGCGGCGAGTTCAGCTTTGAACGTGCGTAGGGCGGTTAATGGTGCAGGAAAATAGCAAACAATGTCTTCCCAAGGCGTAGTATAATCCCATTGGCGATCGCCTAGTAAGCGGCGATAATTGGCATCTCCTTTGATAATCACAAGTTGGGATTGATTCAATTCATCACGCCATCGTTCTGGCATTTCCCAAAAGGCGAGGGGGGCTGTCCAATAGGAATCCTCGCAGCAGATTATGTCCCCGTTGTCAATATAATTTTTGAGACGTTTTCCTAAAGATTGTACGTCTTGATTGCTATGTTTACACAGAATGTTGATGGTGTGGTGAACATCCTTAATCATGGCATCAGAAACAAATATCGGGTGAGGCTTCAGATGTAAGTAAATCGGTTGAGCGATTCCACTGTTTACTAAAAAGTCAGCTAAACACAAATCACAGAACAACTCAAACCCAGCATTATCTAGAATTAAATCAATGCGAACTCCCTTACGGTGAGCAATGTGATCGGCAATTTGGGGTGTATGATCAACTAACAAATTTGCCTGTTCGCGATAGGCTTCAATATTCATCCGCTGACTTTCCCCAGCGTCAGTGGGGAACAGGCTTAAGTCGATGCGATTTCCCCAAAGGGCAAAATAAAATAGGGCGATTAAATCAATGCGCTTCCATTGTCCTTGAGAATCAACAAAAGTGTTAATTTTGCCACTCATTGTCTCAATGGCGGACATTACTTTTGCTAAACTGCTGTGTTTTTGCGGTTCAAAGGGATCGACTCGGTGCCATTTTCCCGGTTGAAAGTAGTGGGTGGCTTCTAAGATGCGACGGTAGAGATAAACTTCTGCGGGATACCAGGGGATATCAATCCAGCGCTTTCCCTGATAAGGTGCCATATAGGTATTCCAAGCCTCTAAATCCGGTTGGGTTTCACAGACGAGCGATCGCACGATTCCATAAGGCAATTCCTGACGCAGATTCTCTAGACTCTGAGTAATCGAGGCGGGATAATTGTTAGATGCGATCGCACGTTGAATAATCGTCACCCAGCGTTGCGTCAATGTCTGGTGAGCAAAGGAACCCTCCTCTGACATCATCAGGGGTGGAGGGATAGGGATACAGGGTTTAGTGGGGGACATAATTGTGTGATCGCTAATTACTGCTCAAAAGTGCTGTAGGGAACGAAGCCGCGAGGCTAACCAGGCTATGTGGGGTTCTATCCTGCGGTTCCCCTCTCTAAATTACAACACGCGGGAGTCGGTGCTTAAAGCCACAAAGGATTTCCCAGGATATTGTATTTAAGGAGATTGCCCAGTCATCCGCAGAAACTTGCTGATCTCCGTCTTGTCCAATTAAAGTAACAATTTCACCAACCTGTAAATCGGGAATATTACTCACATCCAGCATCAGTTGATCCATGGTAATTGCCCCAATTTGTGACACCCGTTCACCCCGAATTAATCCGATCATTTTATTCGAGAGGTTCCGGGGAACACCATCGGCGTAACCAATACCAACTACAGCCAACCGTAGCGGTTTCTGGGCGATAAATTTATATCCATAACTAACCCCTGTTCCGGCTGGTATTGTTTTCACTTGAGTCACTCGTGTTTTAACTTGCATAACGGGTTTGAGGTTGACTTTTGGGTGTAAATGTGGTGCGGGATAGAGTCCATAAATCGCTAATCCGACTCGTACCCAATCGTAATGCAAGGCAGAATCAGTTAACGTGGCGGCGGAGTTGGCTAAGTGTAAACAGGGTGGTACGATATTCGCGGCATGAAGTTCAGCAATAGCCGATTCAAATCGCTGATGCTGTAGTCTCATGACTGTGGGATCTAGACTGTCTGCTGTGGCTAAATGAGAATAAACACTGGCTATTTCTAAATGAGGTAATCGCTGAACTAATCGCACAAACTCTGTAGCTTGTTGCCAAGGCATTCCTAAGCGAGACATCCCTGTATCAACTTTGAGATGAACCGATAAGGGGGTTTGGCTACGACTGAGGGTATCAGAAAAAACTAAAGCCTGTTGGGGTGTACAGATAGTGGGTTGTAAATGCCAATGGGCGATCGCACGCACTTGTTCGGGGGTATTAGTTGCGCCTAAAATCACGATGGGCGCGTCAATTCCCGCTTCTCGCAGTTGAATGCCTTCTTCTACTGTAGCGACACATAATCCATAAGCACCTGTGGCGAGTGCGGTTTGGGCAACCATGGTGGCACCATGCCCATAAGCATCCGCTTTCACCACCGCCATGAGTTGGGTTTTAGCAGACAAAAGCTGCTTTAATTGGTTCAGGTTATGGGAAAGTGCCGCGCGATCTATTTCTACCCAGGCGCGTTCGGTTAATCCGCCAGAGACTTGCCAGATGTTGGGCATGAACCCATTGCTGGGGATGAGTTCTCGCATTTTCGTCCACTCCTCTCTAAAATGCCACACAGCTTAGTATAGGAATCTTTCGCCATCTCACCATTAGTAACCTAGAGTGAATGGTACTGAAATTTTGGCTGGTGGGCAATGCCCACCCTACAGAAAACCTAAAATGTTTCCGGTGACTTATCGTTTTGAGTTTCATCATTACCAGCGACAATTTCAACATCCCTTAACCACTCATCATGGTGTCTGGAAAGTACGCGAGGGGATTATTCTGCGTCTAACGGATGAAAAGGGGCGAGTGGGTTGGGGCGAAATTGCACCCCTCCCCTGGTTTGGTTCTGAAACCTTAGAACAAGCCTTAAACTGTTGTCAGCAGTTCCCGTCTCAGATTACATCAACGGATATTTTCTCCATCCCGGCTGAATTCCCCGCCTGTCAGTTTGGCTTTGAGTCAGCTTGGGAGGTTTTAGTCGCAAGGGATAGAGAAGATAAGGGAGAGAGTCAGATTGAAACTGAAAAAACCAGCCTATCCTTATCCCATACATCGCTGAAATACAGCTATCTTTTACCCACCGGGGAAGCAGCGTTAACATCTTGGCAGCAAGGTTGGCAACAGGGCGATCGCACGTTTAAATGGAAAATTGGTGTAACGTCCATGGAGTCGGAACTGAGGTGGTTTGACCAATTGGTTCAAGCCTTACCCCAATCAGCTCAATTACGCTTAGATGCTAATGGTGGACTCACACAAAGTCAAGCACAACAGTGGTTGCAGATGGCGGATCAGGCGGGAATTGTGGAGTTTCTGGAACAACCCTTGCCGCCAGATGAGTTTGCTGCAATGAGGGCAATGTACGACCAGTATAGAACAGCGATCGCTCTTGATGAATCTGTCGCCACGTTGAACCAACTCAAAACCTGTTATCAGCAGGGATGGCGGGGGATTTTTGTGATTAAAGCTGCGATCGCGGGATCTCCGAAACAACTACGACAATTTTGTCAAACCCACGATATAGACGTGGTTTTCTCCTCTGTCTTTGAAAGTGCGATCGCCAGACAAGCGGTTCTCAATTTAGCCACAGAATTATCTCATCCCCATCGGGCGGTTGGGTTTGGAGTAAGTCACTGGTTTGTGGAATAAGTAGGTAGGGACAATAAAAGTTAACTGTGGAGATGTTCTAATTTTCAACAATTTCAATCAATTTTGTTTTAGCCGACAACCCTGATTTAATCTGAACTTGAGACTTAGTAACATTGAACTTTTCTGCCAGTAGCTGAATTAACTCCTTATTTGCTTTGCCATCCACTGGCGGCGACTTCAGATTCACTTTTAATGTCCCATCCGCCATTTCTTCTATCGATTGCGTTTTAGAGTTGGGTTTAACTGTCACTGATTTTTTCATCGATTTAATGAGGATAAATTGAGAAGATTTTCCCCAGCGCTGTTACGGGAGGCAGAGCCTCTCCAAGAGCCTTCCCAGGCAAAGCCTGGGAACGAGGAGAATAAAGGTTACGAATTCGGTGTTTGTTCCGGGAACATACATTTATCCGAATCACAACCCACGGGTCCTGCTTCGATTAATTCACCCGAATCATATTTCTCCAAAGCGGGATAAAATTCAGACACTTTCCGCCGCTGTTGCACCTCTTGCATCAATTGCTCGTAAGTCGCTTTATCAATCGGTTCAAAGGGCAAACGCGGGAACGATTGATGGTCATCAAACCGCGCCAATAGCGCCGCTGAAATATACCCGTCATCATTCTGAATCGCTTGATAAATCTGCTCTCCTAAGAGTTCAATTTCATTGACGCGCAATTCCCAGGTTGAAGAGGTGTTATGTGTCACATACCAGCGCTGAACTTGCATGGCAAAATCCATTTGTGCCAATGCAGAAAACTGACTGATATCAATTTCATCGGCACCTGGTAAATCTGCCCAAGATACAGCCACCGGAATTTCCACTAACCATTCTGAACAGGCTTCAGCAAACGGATCATTCAATAGATTTCCGTTTTCATCTTTATCCGATTGCGATGGGGTGACATTGTAACCGTAATCAATACAAGCCAAAGCTACCGGATCATTCTTTCTAAACGTAATTCGGCGAATAAATCGCTGTGCTTTGGGTGGATGCCAACCCGGAGATGCCCCGGTGAGTAAAGATTTTGTCCCAGAAGGTTGAACAGTTGTACAACGATTGGGGCGTTTAATCCCATGCTTATCGCAATACTCCCACACCACCCGATGCACAATATCGCGCCATCGGGTTAAATAGGCTTTTTCTTGTTCCTTGAACTGCACGCCTTCGACGGTATCGGGGCGTCCCTCTGTCCACCAGCGTAACCAGTCTACGCCAAAAGCTTTGACAAAGAAATCGAATAATCCGGTGAAGGATACGCCAACAATTGGGTCTAATTCCCGTGATTTTTGATACCGTTCCTCAACAAATTTATGGTTGAGCAAAATGGCAACGGAAAGCGCCCCAGCACTGAATGCCTCCTCTTGTTCTTTCTGGTTATTCGGATCAATTTGATTCAGGTGAATTTCGGCTAAATTACAATGGAATACTGAGCCAATAATTTCACCGCAATTGTGCGCCACAATGCCATTGGCATCGAAGCGAGAGACACCTGGAACGGTGCAATCATAAACGGATTCGATACCAGTGGGAGACACAGATTCAACGGTGACAACAAAACGTTCCCGGTTTAGCTTATGCTTGTATCCGTTGAGTAAATTGTCCAACTTTTGCTGTTTTTCCGACTGACGGAAACCCACGCGATCGCGAAACTCAATCAGATTGTCTTTAGCAATCACCAATTGATTCTGGGCTGGATAATCTTCTGTGCCACTATTTTGATAAACGGTGGAAACAATTCCTAAGCGAAGCAGCATCCGTTGTACGGCTTGAAGTAACTCAAGATTACTTTGCTCTAAACCCACGCTAATGCCTTTATTTTGGGTTCCTTGGATGCTACCATCGGCATCGAATAAGCCTTGTAAGAATCCCCGATAAAACTCATAGCTGGCTTGTTCAACTTCCGGCGTCACTATTTTTTGACCGCGATGAATATTGAACTGCGCGGCTAATTTAGCTAGTCCACTCAACGCCACTTGCTGTAAATCCAGTTGGCGATCAGCATCACCCCCTAAGTTTACAGTACAAACACCATTGTTTTGCCGGGTTGCTACTTCAGACTCTGCCATTTTGACATGAGAGTCACCCCAGAATCGCACTATTGCCTGATTATGCCATTGAATGTCTATCAGTGATTCATTACTGACGAGACTCCCTAATAACCATCCTTGGGTAAATGTTCCCACACCTTGCCAAGGCTGAATTCCTCGGTGATTGTGCAAGCATACGCGATCGCCTACTTTCAATTCCTCAGCCGCTACCCATTCAGTATATTGACGCTTTTGGGTTTGGGCGCTAACTCGTAAAACTTTATGGTTTCCGGTCAAACGTAGGGAAACACCCTCTTTTGTGGCTAAGGTTAAGACGGCGCGATCGCCCGTATAGAAAAAGCCATCCGCTGTTGTGCTAAACAGTTCCCCATTAACGTAAGTTCCATGTTGCTTCCCGATTAAATCTTTAACTTGGCGCGGACCCAATTCCGTATGCACCCAAGTATCAGCCGTCACACAGGGATTTAAGCCAAACCGCTGCAAGCGATGCTCAATTTCATCGGGTGTCAAATTCGGATACTTTTCCTTTAACCAGTGACTCGCTTTTCCTTGTTCATAAGCTTGCAGAAACTCTTTTTTCAACGCCGGAGTATCTAGTAAATCGCAACTTGCTCGTGCTACGGCTTCTCCCGCCCATTGAATCGCACCTTCACCAGAATAATATTGTTTGCGAACTGCTGCAAGACATTCATCTAAGGTAGGTTTATGATGAAACACACGGGAATGATTTGCCATCCTCAACGCATCGCGTTCCGGATCAATCCGCCAATTTCCATGTTCATCTTGTTGCCACAGGTTATCTTTAGCATTGACAAACTTTTCATCATCACTAACCCCTTGGCGCATCCCCGCACTATTAGACACTAGAATCCCTTCGCAGACAAATTCATGGATAGTTGCCACTTCAATGTCATAGGTTGGTGCGGTGCGGACATTAGTTTCTACAGATTTAACCTTGATGGGAATTAACCCCGTAGACTCCGGAACCAATCGCTTTACGGTTGGTGCAATAACTTGCTTTTGACCTGTTCCATAATGATAGCGATAGGTACTAACCAACGGTTTCACCATGTCTAGGGGAAATCCATGATCGTGAAACGATTTCGGGTGTTGTCGTTGTCGTTCACTAAAGGTACTGGAATCAGTAGACATGAAGGTTTGCACCGCTAAATAAGCCGATTCACCCACAGTGACTAACTCACCTTCCCATTTACCTGTGCGTTTACGAATTGAAGCACACAACCGTGTGGCAATTCCTAAAGAGGCATATAGAGTTTGGATTTGTCGCAAAAAGTCGGGATGAACGGAAGCCACTAAAACCCCTTGAGAATGACATCCATCGGCATCCGCTAAACCCGCTAAATAGGCTTCCCGAATAGCTTGAGTTCCCAATAAGATACATTCAGGTACAGACAGTGAGGTAAACGGCTGCTTAAACTGGGAAAGATACTGATTGAGGGCGGCAGAATTGAGTTGCAATTCAAAGGTTTTCGTTTTCCCCTGTTCTGGTGTTCTTAACGTATGAGTTGGCAAGCCAAACTGTTCAGCCACCGCAATCAAGCATTCTAGAATTTGCGGACTATCTTGGTGAATCCGCAAGCGCACCCGCCAACCATCAGAACTGACTGAACCATCTCCTTGTAAATACCCTAAGAAATACGCCACCTCTGAGGTTAACGCTGGCACGGTGATTGGTTTAGCCTGGGAACTTAGTTTTCCTTTAAATTCAGGCAACTCCGTTGGGGTTCCCATAATTTTCTGGGGAACAAAGACTAAGCGATCGCCTGCTTTTAAGTCTTTGGCTTTAACCATTTTATAGTTGCCATAAATGTCGGTTAATACAGCAACTTTATGATCAGGGGTACAGTCCAAATAACCATCCTCGGTTTTGATCCGACAGAGGGATTGAACGCCTTGATCAAAGAAGTTGGTTACGGGATAAAATCCTTTACTGGTTAAAACGCGATCGCCAATGCGAATTTTTTCAATGGCAACCAATCCAGACTCTGTGTGAACCAGGGAGCCTTCGGGTAAACAACGTCTGACGTTTCCGGCTACAACCACGACAGCAGCTTCATCAATTAAAAGACAGCATTCGACTGAATTTAATTGCCGTCCCAAAGCTTTATTTAAAATCGCCGCACATCGCTGATAAAGTTCCGGTAATTTAATCGGATTTGCCACCCCACCAAAGCCTTTTAGTGATTCTCCGGCGGGACGGATATCACTCACATTAATGGATACCTGAACATCCCCAGAAAACTGTTCATCTGTGGATAATTCCAACAGAGTTTGATAGGACTTAACCCACCCTTGACGGGAGTCCCCGACATAAATTGTCACCAGATTCCCATCAATTTTGATCTCAGTTTTTTCGCGCCGTTCCTCTGGTGGCGTTGTGCCAATTTCACCCTCTAAGATTACATTTAGATGATTGCGAATTGGGGGTAACTGGTTAATGTATTGGGGTTCCAAAACTGCCCCTGTGCCGCAGCCCATCATGGCGAGATCCATCATTAAGCCAAAGGCACGCCAGTCTACTACATTTGTAGAGGTACAATTATAAGCACCGGAGAAATTCTCCGGATTTTCCAGCCAATCGGTGCCGCCGACCCATAACCAGCGTCCTGAGGGTAAACTTTTAATCTGGTGCATCATCCGCTCTAACAGGGCAGTTTCTGCTGGAGTCAGCTTACCCAGTTTGTTCAATCCTTGAATTGTGCGATCGCAAACCTCCCTCCACGTCTCTCTACCCTTGGCTGTGCGGCGGCTGTAGGTTCTGAAAAATACCGGATTTGCTGTCGGTGCCGTTTCCGGAAAATCACCATTGAGATGTTTTCGCTCAAGTTCTCTTACCATTGTGATAATCTGCTGTTAATTTTCGCTAAACCTTGACTATAAGTGATGTCAGATATAGCGTCAAAGCTTGAAAAATCTCTAAATTTGCGCTAAGTGTAGAGACGTAGCATGCTACGTCTCTACAAACCACGAGTCACCTGATCCAACTGTTGCACCTCTTCAGGGGTTAAACTCCACCCCAACGCCCCAGCGTTTTGTTGGGCTTGCTGGGCAGTTTTCGCCCCCGGAATCGGCACGACACCTTGGGCAATTAACCAATTTAGCGCCACCTGTGCAGGCGTGCGATCGTATCTTTCCCCCAATTGACGCAACAGTTTAATCACAGGGGCAATTTTTTCTAACCCCCCTTTGCTAAAACGCGGATCAAGCTGACGCGCCCCTGTGGGTTTCACATCGCTTTCCGGGGTGTACTTCCCGGTTAATAATCCTTGGGCTAAAGGACTATATGCCAAAATCGTCACCCCCAATTCCCGCGCCGTATCCAAAGTGCCATTCTGCTCAATTTGCCGCGCCAGTAGGGAATATTGCACCTGATTCACCGCTAAGGGGATTCCTCGGGCGGCTAGATAACCGTGCGCTTCCCGCATTTGTTCGGCGGAGTAATTACTTACCCCCACCGTGGCAATTCTCCCCCGTTGCACCTCATCCGCTAGGGCATTCATTAAGGTTTCTTGACTCATAAAGAAGCTAAAGGGAGAATGAACTTGATACAGTTCTATTTGTTCAACCTGTAACCGTTTTAAGCTATCCGTTAAGGCGTCAGATACCGACTGAGCCGTAAAGCGCCAGGGAACCGGGAAGTATTTTGTGGCTATCTGGGCTGGACGCCCTAATTCTTTCATAAACCGTCCCAATAGCGACTCGGATTCTCCTAATCCGTACACTTCCGCTGTGTCAAAAAAGCTGACTCCTGCATCTAAGGTAGCGGCAAAGGCGTCTCGTACCTGAGATACCCCATAATCGTTGCCGTAGCCCCAGAACAGCTTATCGCCCCACGCCCAAGTGCCAATGCCTACGCTGGTTACGGTGGGACCATTTTCAGCTAAGGTGGTTGTCTGTATCGTCATTCCCTGCGCTCCGACTTCGTTACATTTCTTGTTATTGTATTGGGTTTTGCTGGTGGAAACTTTGAGGGAAGGTATCGTTGGAGCCTCGATGTTGTATTTTTAACGCAGAGGAACGCAGAGGTTGACGCAGAGGAACGCAGAGGGGGTTAATGGATGGTGACGAAAATTTTATAGAATTCGGAAACAAGCGGCAATGATATAAGGTGTCATGGAAACTAGTGATTTTACTCAGTCCCCGCTCACTCCCTCATTCCCGGAGAAACCCCTCCCCAGAATCAAGATTTTGACTATGTTCCGTCTGGGTTTATTCCAGATGGGGTTAGGGATTATGGCGATTCTTACTTTGGGTATCCTTAACCGGGTGATGATTAGCGAACTCGGGATTAATCCGGCTTATGCTACGGGGGTTTTAGCTATGCATCAACTGGTTGCTCCTGCTAGAATTTGGTTTGGTCAGCTATCCGATTCTAAACCTCTATTTGGATATCACCGCAGTGGTTATGTTTGGCTGGGTACCGCCGGATTTACGATCGCGGCTTTTTTTGCGGTTCAGGTGATGTGGCAACTTGGTGAAGCGGTACAAAGGGCGGGAGGCTGGACGTTAAATACACAGATATTAGGCTGGACAGGGGTATTGGCATTAATTTTTACTCTCTATGGTTTAGCCCTGAGTGCCAGTTCTACCCCCTTTACCGCTATGCTGGTGGATGTTTCTGATGAGGACAATCGCTCGAAGTTAATTGGGATAACCTGGTCAATGCTGATGGTGGGTATTGTTATTGGTGGGATTACTGGGGGGATATTGCTTAAAAGCCTTGATCCAGCAGAAACCGCCTCACCGATTGGTGCAGAGGTTTTATCCTCGTCATTAGCGACATTACAGACTCCCCTCAACCGCCTGTTTATTATTGTGCCACTGGTGGTTATGGGATTAGCGATCCTGGCAACTCTGGGAATTGAGAAAAAATACTCCCGCTACGCCTCTCGTTCGAGTTTAGTAGAGCGAGAAGACCAAGTTACGTTGGGTAGGGCGCTGAAAGTTTTAACCGCGAGTCGCCAAACGGGTTTATTTTTCACCTTTTTATTGGTGATGACGATTAGCTTGTTTATGCAGGAAGGTGTGTTGGAACCTTATGGTGCTGATGTCTTTGGGATGCCCATTGCTGAAACCACTCGGCTCAATTCTTATTGGGGATTAGGTACTTTAATGGGTGTGAGTACCACGGGGTTTTTAGTCGTACCTCGTATCGGTAAGCAGAATACGACGAAATTGGGTTGTATTTCAGTGGCTATTAGCTTCTGTCTGATTATTCTATCGGGGTTTACCCAACAGGGGGAGATTTTGAAGCTGGCGATGCTGTTATTTGGTCTAGCAGCGGGAATCACCACAACAGGGGGATTGAGTCTGATGCTGGATCTGACGGCGGCGGAAACAGCGGGAACCTTTATTGGGGCGTGGGGATTAGCTCAAGCGATCGCGCGGGGGTTAGCTACCTTTATCGGCGGTTGGGTGTTGTCTATTGGACAAGCCCTCTTTACTGCGCCTGTGTTAGCTTATGGCTTGGTGTTTGCTTTGCAAGCCGTGGGGATGATTGCCGCGATTTGGTTTTTGGGACGAGTGGATGTGCAAGAATTCCGGGATAATGCCAAGCAAGCGATCGCGACGGTTATGGAAAATGATTTAGACGGGTAATATTGTAGGGGCGGGTTTCACCGTTATCGTTTTGGGTTGACCCAGATTTAACTCGCACCCGCCCTAACTTAATGGTTATCCAAAACTTTGACATTTTGAATTTGAAGGCTAACGGGCACCATAGAGTCCCGCCCTACCTGAACGACCTGGATGGTGGCGAAGTCCTAAGCTTTGTCTACCTCATCTATCTATCGCCCTAGTAGGCATTACGGGCTACTGATATAGGCATGGTTAGCCAATGAGATAGCCATCCTTTTGGTATGTGGAAACGTTCCACAGCCCTCATAATATCAAAGAAAATTAAACTAATCAAGAATTAGTTATTATGCATGAGGGTGACAATTTCTATCCAGGGACTCTGGATGAGGGATTATATGGATTTTTAACCAATGAAGGAATTTTGGGCGTCTGTCCTTGACTTTGCCAAAGAGATTACTAGCCATGTCGGTAGCCAACTCCTGCCTGATTTTCGCTGCTGTCAGGCGTCGCAAAAAGCGGATGGGAGTTTGGTGACAAAAGCGGATCATTTGGCAGATGAGACGATTCGTCGTGCGATCGCGTCTCGGTTTAAGAGTCACGGAATCTTAAGTGAGGAAGGGGAACATCGCTTCCCTGATACGGAGTGGTGCTGGATTATCGATCCCTTAGATGGTACGACGAACTTTACCCGAGGTATCCCAATTTGGGGGATTTCTTTGGGTTTGCTGTATCAAGGCACACCTGTGTTTGGTTATGTCCATTTTCCTCCCATTGGACAATCCTTTCATGGCTTTTGGGCGGGGGAATCAGGATTACCTGATATCATCCCTGGGGCATTTATGAATGAGTTTTCTATCCACAGTAGTCCGGATGAACTCAGTAGTAATCACTTTTTTAACCTTTGCTCTCGCAGCACCTTACTCTTACAGCAACCCTTCCCCTGTAAAATTCGTATGTTAGGGGTTGCCAGTTATAATTTTATCACCGTTGCTACTGGAGCGGTTCTCGGTGGGATGGAAGCAACGCCCAAGATTTGGGATATAGCCGGGGCTTGGGTGATTGTGAAAGCAGCGGGTGCGGTTTGGGTGTCGTTGGAGTCAGAGCCGATTTTCCCCCTGCAAGCGGGTCAAGATTATGGCGGGCGATCTTTTCCCACGCTGATTGTCAGCCGTTCTGAATTAGTGGATGTGTTTAAATCCTATATCCAACAGAATTAGAATTAGCTCCCCCTGATCCTTAAGCAGGGCGGGTTTAGCCAAGTTATCGGTTTTCTCCATAACCTTATCGGTCAAACCCGCCCCTACACACAAGACGTGCCATGGCACGTCTCTACACCAATCCCCTGCAATCTTGGCTTGAACCTTGATGATCGCTCTGCTGAAAGGTCATGATGGAAGCGGCAATACGTTAGACATAGCGATCGCTCCTAACCTTATGCCAACTGTACAGATTAATCCAGGTACAGGGAAAGGGCAGATCGTGATCAGTGGTGACATCGGGAAAGTTGAATCTAACCCAAGGGTGCGACCAAACAGTATTCCAGGTAAACGGGAAGCGGCTTCTCAACCAGTACCAGGGTATCAACGTCCCAAGGCTCACTGATATGAGTGTTTTAGGTAAGCCCCCACGATGGCGATTGCCCTCGTTACAAGAAAAGGTAAGGGCGGGCTAAAGCCGCTTAGTCGGGGTCTAAACAATCTGTTTTCCCTTCCCGTTCTTAGCCAGGTTTTTTTGAAAGTATTATGGAGCAATAGAGATTTACCATGTCTTACGAGCAAGAAAAACAGGTAGCTATTGAGGCGGCGCTGACAGCAGCCAAACTGTGTGAGCAAGTTCGCCAAGAACAGGTGCCTGAAGCGATGGAAAAGAGTGATAAGAGTCCGGTAACGGTGGCGGATTTGGGTTCCCAGGCGGTTATCTGTCGAGCGTTAGCGATGGCGTTTCCTGATGATCTCGTGGTGGGCGAAGAAGATGCATCCCAGTTGCGTCAACCGGAAATGGCTGACCAACTCAATCGGGTGACTCACTATGTCAAGTCTGTTGTTGGTGATGCGACATCGGATCAGATATTGGACTGGATTGATCGCGGCAATAGTGAGATTGGTGGGCGCTATTGGACATTAGATCCCATTGACGGCACAAAAGGCTTTCTGCGTCAAGATCAATATGCTGTGGCTTTAGCACTGGTGGAACTGGGTGAAGTGAAACTCGGTGTTCTGGCTTGTCCCGCCCTCCCGATTTCACCCTACGAACCTGATGGAGAAAAGGGGGTTCTATTCGTAGCGGTACGGGGTCAGGGAGCAACTATGGTTCCCATCTCTGGTGGAAAACCTCAGCCGATTCAGGTGACGAAGGCTGATAGTAACGAGGCGATGCGCTTTGTGGAGAGTGTGGAATCCGGTCATGGTGATCACTCACGACAAGATGCTGTTGCCAAGGCGGTAGGAATTACAGCCCCTTCGTTGCGGATGGACTCTCAAGCCAAGTATGGTGCCGTCGCCTCGGGGCGGGCGTCGCTTTACCTGCGTTTGCCATCACCCAAGTCTCCAGATTATCGGGAAAAGATTTGGGATCATGGGGCGGGAACGATTGTAGTTGAGGAAGCTGGGGGACGGGTGACTGATATGTACGGGAAACCCCTTAACTTTTCTCTGGGTGCCAAACTTTCTGATAATCAGGGGGTAATTGTCAGCAATGGTGTGATTCATGATACCGTGCTGGAAGCCTTGCGGGAAACAGCTAGCGTTTGACCTATTCCTACCCTAAATCGAAGACTATAGCGTAGTCACCAGTAGGGGCTTGGTAACCAAGCCCCTACTTCATCGATGCGGGAAAATAATAGCTATTCTGGTCAACGTTTTCGGCTGCACGTACTGCCACTGCGATCGCACGCTGCACAGTCACCTCTTTCTCCCCGACAATAATCGCCTCTCCCGCCGTTCGCTGGGCAACAACACCACAGACACAAGCCGCCGCAAATCCATACACCCCCGCCATTTTGAATAATGTGCCACATTCCATCTCATAATTGAGAATATTCAAACGACGATATTCTTGAGTGATACCTTGAAGCTGACGCATTAAGTAAGGATTCGCTGAATCGGTGCGTTCTTGCCCTTCATAAAATGTATCCACCGACGCCGTAATCCCCAGATAATGCTCAATCCCTAACTCCCGCGCCGCCTCAACTAATGCCACCGTCAGAAACGGATCAGCCGCCGCCGGATATTCAATTGGGGCAATATCATTGGCTGCACCTTGGCGACATAATGCCCCATGAGTAATCACAATACTACCCACAGGTATATAGTCTTGAATCGATCCACAAGTCCCCACCCGAATAATTCTCTCAATCCCCAGTTGCACCAACTCATTCACCACGATACTCAAAGACGGTGCGCCCATCCCACTCGTCGCCGATAAGATGGGGCGATTATTGGACAGTTTGCCCAGATAACTCTTTAATCCCCGATTCTCCGAGAGCAGACGCCCATCCTGTAAATAGTCTTGAGCAATCTGAGAAGCGCGTTGCGGCTCACCGGATAACAGCGCCAGGGTAGGGGGTGGTGAACCGAGATCATCTTGCCCGAAGCCAAGGTGATACATTGAGGAACTGGTCATAGCTTGAATGCGCGATCGCCAATTTTTCGGCTACCATTGATGGAATTGTACTTTAGGATAAAGTTCCCGTAAAAGTTAGATTTTTTAGGGAAATAGTTTTGACTAAAAAATATATTGGCTAGCATGACTATGGTATCAATACCCTTAAACGGATTGACTAAAATAGGTGAGAATAGCCAGAGCGACAAACAGAGTAAGAAGTAACCATCGACGCCGTTTGAGTATTTGGTCTAGATATCTGTTCATTAGAACTCCTTTTTTTTAGCCTAACGATTAAAAGGAAACGAGGGAAATAGAACTATTATAAATGACAAGTAATATAGCTAACCTCAACAGAAGCGAGCATGAGGAGCCTCACTCCTGTCACCCTACTTACCCGAACAGCAGATGCCAACCCACTTGTTATCCCGAAGCTGGCAGCAGATACAAGCTTCTGCTGATCCTGATCCTGGTTATGATGACGTGAATAACTGCTATAACTCAAAAGCTTCTGGTGGTTATTCGGACTAGACATTAACCGTTATGATAAAAAAAACACGCGGCGCGATCGCGGCTGGACATGAGAAAACGGCTGAGGCGGGTAGGGAAATGTTTCGCCTCGGTGGTAATGCGTTTGATGCGGCGGTTGCAGCGATTCTCGCCTCTTTTGTTACTGAACCGGGACTCACCTCAGCGGCGGGGGGTGGTTTCCTATTAGCCCATACCCCAACGAATGATAATATTCTCTTTGATTTTTTTTGCCAAACCCCACGTCAAAAACGTCCTGAGAAGGACATTAATTTTTATCCCGTTGATGTTAATTTTGGTGGCGCTATCCAAGAGTTTCATATCGGACTGGGTTCTATGGCGGTTCCGGGAAATATGGCTGGCGTGTTTCATGTTCACCAACGATTGGGTAGCTTACCCTTTCATGTCCTAGCTGAACCCGCGATTCACTATGCCAAAAATGGGATTCAATTAAATCGATTTCAATACTATTGTTTAACTTCAATTTTGACGCCAATTATTATGGCGGAGCGCAACAGACAAAACATATTTATTCTTACTGGGGAACCCATCGAACCCAATGGAATAGTAATCATGCCAGCCTTTGCTGATACGTTAGCGTATTTGGCAAAAAAGGGTGTCCAAGAATTTTATCAAGGAGATATTGCTGATCAGTTGGTCAAAGATTGTCAGACGTTAGGGGGGTATTTAACCTTAGAGGATTTCAAGCATTATCGGGTAATAGAACGGCAACCATTAACTGTTAATTATCGAGGCAATACCTTATTGACTAACCCACCTCCAAGTTCGGGTGGAACTTTGATTGCTTGGGCATTAAAATTATTATCGACCATTGATTTAGCGAATCTAGGTTTTGGCAGTGCGCGTCATCTAGAAATTCTGGCACAGGTTATGCAGTTGACGAATGCAGCCAGACAGCAGGGATTGAATGATTATCTGTATCAAGAGGATATTGCCGAGCAATTTTTAGCTGATGATTCTATTGTTCAGTATCAACAAGATTTAGCAGAAACAGTGAATAAATGGGGCAGTACTACCCATATTAGTGTCATTGATGAGGCAGGAAATGCCGCTAGTGTTACCACGTCCAACGGGGAAGGATCGGGTTATGTGATTCCCGGTACAGGCATTATGGTGAATAATATGTTAGGAGAGGCAGATTTAAATCCCCAAGGCTTCCATCAGTGGCAAGAAAATGTGCGGATTTCGTCGATGATGTCTCCCTCTATTGTTTTGCAAAAGAATCAGGCAGAAGTTGTTTTAGGCTCAGGGGGTTCTAATCGGATAAGAACGGCTATTTTACAAGTGATTTCTAATATTTTAGATTTTAATATGTCTATTGAGCAAGCCGTCGATAGTCCGAGAACCCATGGAGAAAAGGGTAGATTTCATATCGAACCGGGTTTAACTGAAGCTGAAATTATCAATCCCTTGCTGACAAATCAACAGGTTGTGCGTTGGCGAGAAAAAAATTTGTTTTTTGGTGGCGTTCATACGGTGATGAAAACCCCTGAGGGTTTAGTTGTCGGCGCTGGTGACAGCCGTCGGGATGGTGCGGTGGCTAAATTGTAGGGGTAATTCATCAAGCCTCCCTGTCAACTGTAGGGGCGCACCGACGTGCGCCCTCATCTTATCGAGGAGTACCATAATGCCATGAATTGTGATTGGATAAAGTCAGCTATTCACCTAATTTAATCTAAGGAAACTAACTCAAAGATGAATTGGGTTTCGGCGCGTCAACCCAACCTAGGATTTCACTCAAGTTAGTACGGGGGTAAGGGCGCAAGGATGGTGCCCCTACATTCGCCTCTACATTTGGGTGTACTTCATGCTCTGGCTCTCCGGTACTAAACTTATTAGCGACTCAACGAAGGAAGAAAACTAACTAGCCCTGGAAACGCGATAATTAACACAACAATTAACGCCTGAAGCAAAATAAATGGAATTACTCCCCAGTAAATCTCTGTCGTCTTCACCTCCGGTGGGGCGACACCCCGTAAGTAAAAGAGGGCAAAGCCAAAGGGCGGTGTGAGAAAGGACGTTTGTAAATTCGCCCCTAAAATAACACCATACCAGACAAGGTTCACGTCTAGAGATTCTGCCACAGGAGCAAACAAGGGAACGATAATAAAGGCGATTTCAAAAAAGTCAATAAAAAAGCCTAAAATAAATACCGTTATCATACTCACTGCCAAAAACCCAATCTGACCTCCGGGTAGGTTAGCGAGAATATCATACATAAACTGATCGCCATTTAAACCGCGAAAGACTAAACTAAACGCCGTAGAACCCAGTAGGATAAATATCACCATACTGGTAATTCGTAGCGTCGCGTCACAGGATTGGCGCAACGATAACCAAGTTAACTTACGATTAGCCGCAGCGAGTACCATCGCACCAACACAACCCACCGCCCCGGCTTCTGTTGGTGTGGCAATGCCAAAAAAGATACTACCTAAGACTAAAAGAATTAATAATAATGGTGGGAACATGGCAAGCAAAATCCGGCGTCCTAAAGCTTTCCCGCCAATGTTGCGAACCTCAGCAGGTAAAGCCGGTGCAGCAGTAGGTTTTAACCATGCCACAATTAGTACATGTACAGCAAAAGCTGCCGTCATTAATAAACCGGGAATCACGGACCCAATAAATAAGTCCCCGACAGAAATTCCTAATTGATCTGCCAATACGACTAAAACCACACTCGGAGGAATAATCTGTCCTAATGTCCCCGATGCAGCGATTACCCCGGTTGCCAATCGTTTATCATAGCCGTAGCGCAGCATAATCGGTAAAGAAATCAGTCCCATTGCCACGACGGTTGCGGCGACAACCCCAGTAGTTGCGGCTAATAGCGTCCCGACTAATACTACAGCTAAGGCAAGTCCCCCCCGCAGGCGCCCAAACAGAATCCCCATGGTTTCTAACAGGCGTTCAGCAATGCCAGATTTTTCTAGCATGGAACCCAAGAAGATAAAATAAGGGATTGCTAATAGGGTATAATTTTCCATAATGCCAAAAATACGCTGGGGCATGGCAGTGAGAAAGATAGGGTCAAAAACACCCAAACTCACACCAATAATGGAAAACGCGATCGCAACTCCTCCCAGAGAGAATGCTACGGGATAGCCCAGAGATAAAAATACCAACGCCCCAGCAAACATCAGAGGACCTAACCATTCATACTCCAGCATCATGATGTTCCTCCTGGGGTGTCAGATAGCCTGTGAAAATTGCCCAATTTTTAATCGCTTGGGAAATCCCTTGCAGAATCAGTAGAACAAAGCTAACAATAATCATGGATTTGATCGGATAGCGTGGTAATCCTCCTGGATCACGAGACATTTCCCGAATTGCCCAGGAATTGAGAATGGTTTCCCAGGAGAAATAAATCACCATTAAACAAAAGGGAATTAAGAATAACAGCGTCCCGATTAAGTCAGCCAGGGCTTTCCATTTCGGTGTCCAGCTTTTATGGAATACATCCACCCGCACATGTTCATCATGGCGCAGGGCGTAGGCTGCACCCAAGAGGAATACCAGGTCAAATAAATACCATTGACTTTCGATAAAGGCATTAGAACTGAGTTTTTGACCCAGAAAAGAGCCAATATAGCGTCCGGCGACATTCCATGTGCCGATCGCGATCATCAGTAATACTAGCCAGTAGGTTAGGCGACCAACCCATTCGTTAAAGGCATCGATGAGTCGAGAAATCTGTAATAATTGCTGCAAGGCTTACGGCTTCTCCTGAAACACCAGATGATGTATTTTACCGCCACTGTTGCCAGGAATGTAGCAAATTTTCGCCTTTCTTCAGACGGGGGAGATGAGGGAGATTGTGTAGGGGCGGGTTTCACTACTATCTTTTCGGTTGCACCCAGATGTAACTAAACCCGCCCCGACTTGACAAATGACATAAGACAAATGACAAATGACAAATTAATGCTCGGCGTAATTCGGAAAGTCGGTAAAATTAGACGCTGGTTGCCCCTCAAGGAGCAGTGGTGGGTCAAATTTGACCTATTACGAACATTAGTGCGCCGGGATTTGGAGGCACGGTATAAGGGTTCAGTATTGGGGAATTTGTGGCCCCTCCTCAATCAACTCTCGCAGTTGTTAATTTACACCTACGTGTTTTCCATAGTTCTGAAGGTGAAACTAAGTCTCAAGGGATTACCTGCGGATAACAATATTGCTTTTGGCTTATGGTTGTTTGCTGGGTTACTGCCTTGGATTGCCTTTACTGGAGGGTTAACCCAATCAGCGGGTTCGGTAGTCGGACAACCCAATTTGGTAAAAAAGGTGGTGTTTCCCTTGTCACTATTACCACTGGTTCCCGTCTTATCGACATTTATTGAAAGTGCTTTGGGATTAACCGCGCTGATTGTGTTAGTTGCCATATCCTCAGGAACATTACATCCCACGTTAGCGTTATTGCCCTTAGTTTGGTTAACCCAGTTGTTATTAACTGCCGGGTTAGGATATTTGGCAGCCGGGTTAACCGTATTTTTGCGAGATATTCCCCAGACGTTAGGGGTGATTTTAAATCTTTGGTTTTATCTGACGCCGATTGTCTATCCGGCTTCGGTGATTCCAGAAAACTTACGGGATTGGGTGTTTTGGTTGAATCCTCTGGCGGTAATTACTCAAGTTTATCGGGATTTGGTATTAGTTGGGTCAGTGGAACATGGGTTAGAATGGGTAGTCGCGTTTGGCGTTTCTGGGGTAGTGTTTGGTGTGGGGTTTTGGTGTTATCAGAAATTACGTCCCGCGTTTGCGGATGTATTGTAGGGGCACGGCAATGCCGTGCCCTCTGTAGGGGTTTGGGGGTTTGGGTTGGCGTGTCAATTTTGATAGAATTGGCGCGATCGCATTCTTCCTATACCACGATGAAATCGGTTTGCGGGTTTGGGGGGGTTTGGAAACCAAGGGGTTTGGAAACCAAACCCCTACGATGGGTTGGTGTGTCAATATCGCACAATTCCTACACCACGACAAAATCTGCTACACTGACTTGAGTGGCTTGTACGCCGATTAACATGGCTAATAATTCTCCACTCCCATTCATCCGAATTAGGGTGGTACTTCCCATACCCATAAGATTAAGCTGATCAAAAGTTAGTCCCCCAGCTAACCCTAAGATATCTTCCCCAGGGTTAAAGTCAAAGATGGTATCGCTTCCCTCTCCAACTCTTAAAATAAACTGATCCGCCCCATTATTTCCATAGACTTTATCCGCCCCAGCACCGCCATCAAGGGTATCATCCCCTTCACCGCCCACCAGGATATCCGCATCACCCTCTCCCAGGAGAAAATCATCTCCAGTATCGCCAAATAAGCGATCGCGACTGTCTCCGCCATAAAGGATATCATTATCCTCGTCACCGCGTATGATATCTTCCCCGCTATTGCCGAATAGGATATCATTGCCGGGATTGCCGAATATGTAGTCATTGCCATCGCCGCCTTCTACGGTATCATGTCCGACTCCGCCGTGGATGCGATCGCGCCCAGCTTCTCCCATGAGGATATCATCTCCAGCACCGCCAAAGAGTTGATCATCATCGTCGCCGCCACTGAGGAAGTCATTCGCTGAACCCCCATGTAATTCGTCATTCCCACCTTCGCCAAATACGAGATCCTCGCCACCTCCCCCGCTGAGGGTGTCGTTATTCGGTGTACCAAATAGGGTTAAATTGCTAACTGGATTAACGGTAATCGTGACGGTGGCGGTATCCGTATCTTGTCCATCGGTAATCGTGTAATTAAAGCTATCTTCACCACTAAATCCAGAGGCGGGAGTATAGAGAAGATAGTCATCAGTTGCGTCATTGGGAGTTCCCCGTTGATCACGAGTAATTGTACCTCCATTGGTGGAGAAGATATCAAAGGTATCGATATATAAAGTATCGCCATCCAGGATATCACTATCATTACTGAGAATATCAATACTCACTGGAGTATCTTCTTGAGTGGTAGCTTTATCGGCAATAGCGACAGGAGAATCATTAACGGGATTGATGATTAAATTAACCGTTGTTCCCGCCGAATAGTTAGTGCCATCCGAAGCATTCCAGACAAAACTGGTAGTACCGTTATAGTTAGCATCGGGCGTAAAGATGAGATTATTGATATCAGTAATTGAGATATAGCCGTTCTGTAGGGGCGCAAGGCTTGCGCCCTCAATGCTTGCACCCTCAATGCTTGCACCCTCAATGCTTGCGCCCTCAATGCTTGCGCCCTCAATGCTTGCGCCCTCAATGCTTGCGCCCTCAATGCTTGCGCCCTCAATGCTTGCGCCCTCAATGCTTGCACCCTCACTGCTTGCGCCCTCACTGCTTGCGCCCTCACTGCTTGCGCCCTCAATGCTTGCACCCTCACTGCTTGCACCCTCATTGCTTGCGCCCTCAATGCTTGCGCCCTCACTGCTTGCGCCCTCATGACTTGCGCCCTCACCAACAGGATTACCGTTTAGGGTTAATGTGCCATTTTGAGGTAAGGAAAGCAGTTTGATAGCGGTAAAGTTATCTCCTTCTGGGTCACTATAGGCATTAATAAAGTCAGTATCGGTGAACGCGATAGAACCATCTTCTTGTCCAATTTTGTTAAATGAACTCAGTGTGGGCGCATCATTAATCCCGGTAATCGTAACAGTAACAGTAGCCGTATTCGTGCGTCCTGTACTATCACTCACCACGTAATTGAATGTGTCAGTAGCTGTTTCCTGTGTGGTTAAATAGTTAAACGCTGTACCGGGATTGTAGGTAATAGTGCCATCTGTATTTAGAGTGACAATTCCTTGGGTAGAATTGGTTTCTATGCGGTCAATAGTGAGACTGTCTCCATCCGGTTCTTGGTCATTGGTGAGCGGATTAAAAATTAGCGGCGTATTTTCATCCGTGGTAATGGTATCGTTTTGGGCGATGGGAGGAAAATTACTGGTATTGAGGAGAATGGAAATGTTATCAGAACCATAATTGGCGACAGCGAGGTCAGGTTTACTATCGTTATTGAAATCTCCGATATTCATACCTACAGGAGTAGTCCCTACGTCCAATTGAATGGTTTCACTAAAATTACCCAACCCATTTCCTAACAAAATTGAAACAGTATTGGCATCTTGATTGGTTGTGGCGATATCTAACTTCCCATCGGCATTAAAGTCGGCAACAGTAAGGCCACGGCTTCCAGTTCCTGCGGCAAAGTGAGTCGCCACACCAAAACCCCCTGACCCATTTCCTAACAAAATGGAGACATTATCGGAACCATAATTAGCAACAGCGATATCGAGTTTTCTATCTGCATTGAAGTCTCCGACAGCAAGACCAAAGGGATTCGTACCTACGCCAAAATTAGTCGCTGTACTAAAACTGCCCTTACCATTTCCCAATCTTACAGAAATGGTATTAGAAGTATAGTTTGATACAGCCAAGTCTAGCTGACTATCTCCATTAAAGTCGGCGACAGCAATACCCCAAGGATTTGTGCCTACGCCAAAGTTATTAGCCGCGCTAAAACCCCCAAACCCATTGCCTAATAGCACAGAAACGCTATTAGAAGTCCAATTAGTAACTGCCAAGTCTAAGTTGTTGTCTAAGTTAAAGTCTCCGACAACAACTTGTCGGGGATTCGTCCCTACAGTAAAGTCACTAGCTGTGCTAAATCCGCCAGCGCCATCTCCTAACCGTACAGAAACATTGCCATCTTTATTGCTAGTGACAGCAAAATCAGGTTGGTTATCACCATTGAAGTCTCCTACAGCAACGGATATAGGAAAATTTACAGCACCAAAGTTGCTAGCAGCGCTAAAGCTACCATTACCATTTCCAAAGAGTACTGAAACATTATGAGAAGACTCGTTAGCAACTGCAATATCTAAGTTCCCATCTAAATTGAAATCCGCTATCCCCATACCTGGACCATGAGGAGCATCCCCCACAGCAAAATGAGTAGCATCGCTAAAAGAAACGGGAATATCTGGTTCATCAATTCCGGCTACTGTTACCGTCACAACTCCTGTATCACTCCCCCCATTCCCATCACTTATGCTGTAACTAAATGTATCTTTCGCCGTTTCCCCTGCAACTAAAGACTGAAACGCTGTACCAGGATTATAGGTAACTGTGCCATCTGTATTTAAAGTTACACTTCCCTGGGTTTGAGTCGTATCAATCGTGCTGATACTGAGATTATCGCTATCATCTGGGTCACTATCATTAGTTAATAGATTAAGCGTAATTTCCCCATTTTCACTGGTTGTCGCACTATCGTCTACAGCAATTGGCACATCATTAACCCCTGTCACCGTTATCGTGACGTTGGCTGTATCTGTACCGCCATTGCCATCACTGATGGTATAGTCAAACGCATCCGTAACAGTTTCTCCAACCCCTAAGGATTGGAAATCAGGATCAGGCGTATAGGTAATTGTGCCATCCGCATTCTGGCTGACGGTTCCCAATATATTTTGAGTCTCTAAACTCTCCAGAATCAGGCTATTGTTATCCGCATCGCTATCATTATTGAGGAGATTTAAGACAAGAGTGGAATCAGCAGCAGTGGTAACGGTATCATTTTGGGCGACAGGCGCATCATTAACCGGATTTACCGTAATATTAACCGTTTCTCCAGCACCAAAGGTTGTACCATCAGACGCATTCCAACCAAAGCTAGTTGTGCCATTAAAATTGGGATTGGGGGTAAAGGTAAGGTTATTGACATCCGCAATAGTAACGACTTGTCCGGCACTAACAGCTATTCCATTTAGCGCCAAGATACCTGCATCAGGAAGAGACAGGAGTTTGATTTGACTGGGGTTATCGCTTTCGGCGTCACTAAAAGCGTTACTAAAGTCGGTTTCACTAAAAGAAATTGCAGTATCTTCGTTACCTAGTTTACTAATAGTGCTGAGAATGGGCGCATCATTCACCCCAGTAATCGTTACGGTGACAGTGGCGGTATTGGTTCCTTGGTTGCCATCACTAATTGTGTAGGTGAACGTATCCGTGCTGGTTTCCCCTGCACCTAAGTCTTGAAAGGCTGTATTCGGATTGTAGGTGATTGTACCATCAGCGTTGAGGGTGACGCTTCCTTGGGTATTATTGGTATTGACGCCAGAAACTGTTACGGTATCGTTTTCGATATCGCTGTCGTTATCTAGAACGGCAATCGTCGTGGGTGTATCTTCATCAGTGGTGGCAGTATCGTTGTTGGCGATGGGATTATCATTGATGCCGTTAACCGTTACAGAAACTATTGCGGTAGCGGTATGGTTATTGCCATCATCCAGAGTATAGGTGAATTGGTCAGTTACACTTTCACCCACACCGAGAGATTGAAACGCGGTGGCGGGACTGTAGGTAACGGTGCCATCTGGATTAATTTGGACGGTGCCTTGGGTATTGGTAGTATCGACAGCAGTAATGGAGAGAGTATCGGTACTGTCTAAATCACTGTCATTTGCCAATAGATTGAGTGAAATGGCAGTATCTTCAGTTGTGGTGAAGGTATCGTTATTCGCGACAGGGGGAAAGTTGGTGGTGTTGAGGCGTAAGGAAATGTTATCGGAGTTATAGTTAGCTACGACAAAGTCGGGTTTACCATCTTCGTTAAAATCTCCTACTGCGATGCCATGAGGATTATCTCCGACTCCGAAGTTGATTGCATTGCTGAAGCCACCACTACCATTGCCTGATAGTATTGAAACGTTGTCAGAGGTGTGGTTGGGGACAGCGATATCCGGATTTCCATCACCATTGAAATCAGCGGCGCTAATCCGCCAAGAAGGATTAGTCCCTACGGCAAAGTTAGTAGTTCCCCCAAATCCGCCTAACCCATTGCCTAATAGGATAGAGACATTGTTAGAAACCTGGTTTGATACGGCAAGATCGAGTTTACCATCCTGGTTAAAATCTTCCGCTGCTAAACCATTGGGATTCGTCCCCGTAGCAAACTTGGTCGGACTGCCCAAACCACCTGACCCATTGCCAAGTAAAACAGCAACTTTGTTCTCTTCCCGAAGTCTGACGGCTACATCCTGATTTCCATCAGCATTAAAGTCAGTGGCGATAATCGTTGCGAGATTCGTTCCCCCTGCGGCAAAGTTGGTCGCAGAACTAAAGCCACCTGACCCATTCCCCAATAGTATTGAAACGTTGTGAGAGTCATAGTTTGCTACCGCTAAGTCAGGTTTACCATCTCCATTAAAGTCGGCGACAGCAATTTGATGAGGTTTAGTCCCCACGGCAAAGTTCGTCGCCGCACTAAACCCCCCAGTTCCATTCCCTAAAAATACCGAGACGTTATTAGAGTCGCGGTTAGATACTGCCAAGTCCAAGTTGCCATCGGCGTTGAAGTCGGCTACAGCGACATCCCAAGGACGAGTCCCTACTTTCAATGAGGGGGCGACGCCAAAGTTTCCCGTACCATCGCCCAAGAGAATGGCAACATTGTTAGCAATATGGTTAACAACAGCTAAATCCAGATGTCCATCGCCGTTATAGTCTCCGATACCAACAGCAATCGAACCATCCCCGGTGGAGAATTTTTTGTCATTTGCAAAATTGAGTGGGGTCATTTTAAAGGATTTTACTATTTATATAGAAAATATAATAAATCCTTGGGGGTTGGGTGGGATTAGATCACACAATATTTATTTTCTATGAAATCCATTGTCAGGATTGGCGTAATTTTCGCGGTTGTAGGGTGTAGGGGATGTAGGGGCTGTAGGGGCTGTAGGGGCTCCTCGCTGCAAAACATGTTCGGTATAAGAATTAACCTATATCGAAAAAGCCCCTGTCTAAATGCGGTGTCAAATTATCATTATCCAACAGAAGGCGACCCAACATAATTAGTGTAGGGTGGGCTGTGCAACGCCTTACCCATAAACTAGCTTGTTTTTCGACAGCAAACGCAAAAGTCTCCCATTCCGGCACATCATAATGGAGGGGCTTTAGACCCAAAATTCCGGTAGACGAAGCATCTTATGGTAGAGACGCGCCATGGCGCGTCTGGAACAACAGTTCGTTTGTCCTAATCGATGTGTCTACTGCTATAACAGCACCCAAAAACCATGGCACCGTACCTAAGAACCATGGCACCGTACTTAAGAACCATGGCACCGTACCTAAGAACCATGGCACCGTACCTAAGAACCATGGCACCGTACCTAAGAACCATAGCACCGTACCTAAGAACCATCACACCGTACCTAAGAACCATCACACCGTACCTAAGAACCATGGCACCGTACCTAAGAACCATCACACCGTACTTAAAAACCATCACACCGTACCTATGTAGAAGCGGTAGCGGTAGGGGCAAATCGCTGCATCAATGTGCGGTGGGAGAACTAATTTATCTTGACTCGCCTCGGCATCAATGTTGTGTTAAATATTACCAATACCCAGCGGGGAGCGACCTGATAGAATTAAAAGTTGGATGGTGTTAATTCAATCCGGCGGGTTGCCCCTACCAGGGACAAATGGCAAACCATTAAACAATTTCTCAACTGGCACAACAATAGACGAATCGTCGATACGATTTTCCGAGTCTTTCAGTTATCCAATTCCTGTGCAATTCCCAAAACTGTCCCGTTGCCCCTAAATTATTAGCCAAGCGATTCCTATCCTTGAGTAAATTGAATTCACCGCTTTTTGATGAAGAAAGGGACTATGGAATCACCATTTAATAACCAAATCCACAGTAACGCTTGGGTATTTCAAACCTGGGCTTCTTTTATTATTTCCGTCTCGGCTATGAGTATCGGGATTTTATATCTACCCGTCGATAGTTGGACAAAAGGCTTTATGGGAATGGGATTAGCCTTCTCCATTGGCTCAACCATTAGCCTTGCCAAAACCACCCGCGATATTCACGAATCAAAACGCATTATCTCCAGAGTGGATGAAGCCAGAATCGAAAAATTACTCAACGAAAATCATCCGCTGAAATAAGGAGGAGATGCAGATTATTCCCAGTTCCAAATTGCCCCGTATCGTTTGTAGGGGCGCACGGCGTGCGCCCTTCAATCTGTGCGCCCTTCAATCTGTGCGCCCTGCACCGACGTGCGCCTTGTGAACTACGTACTATACCGAATCCGTCATACATAACCCTTTTATGTCCAGATTGTTCCAGACGTTGTATGCAACGTCTCTACAGGGTTTTGGCGATTTCATCTAAAATTATTGCCGATGGGCACAGGCTGTCGCTGGGCGCACGCCGTCCAGGGGCGCAGTCCGTCCAGGGGCGCACGCCGCCGCTGGGCGCAGTCCGTCCATGGGCGCACGCCGTCCAGGGGCACAGTCAGTCCAGGGGCGCACGCCGTCCAGGGGCACAGTCAGTCCAGGGGCGCACGCCGTCGATGGGAACACGCCGTCGATGGGCGCACGCCGTCCATGGGCGCACGCCGTCCATGGGCGCACGCCGTCCATGGGCACACGCTGTCGATGGGCACACGCTGTCGATGGGCACACGCTGTCGATGGGCACACGCTGTCGATGGGCGCAAGCCGTCCATGGGCGCACGCCGTCCATGGGCGCACGCCGTCCATGGGCGCACGCCGTCCATGGGAACACGCCGTCCATGGGAACACGCCGTCCATGGGAACACGCCGTCCATGGGAACACGCCGTCCATGGGCGCACGCCGTGCGCCCCTACGAACATATTCACAAATTGACAATGGATAATGAACAATGAATAATGACCTCTCCTTAAAAGAAGAGGATTGAAATTAAGGAAAATCTTTTTTAATTTCTTCGTAAACGAAGAGGTCTTAGACC
>NZ_JAVKEW010000018.1:0-7149 GCF_040226375.1 Coleofasciculus sp. G2-EDA-02
GGGATTTATCCCGCAATAACATTCTTAAGTGATATAATACAACCATAAACAGGGAGGTGATATTCTTGTACGGTTGTCAACAAGTATTATTAGATCCAAATAAAGAGCTAGCCGCAGTTCTAGAGTTTATTTGCGCTGAAGCGAATAACCTAATGAACTGCGGCATCTATTATGCTCGTCAAATCTGGTTTAAGCGTCGGCGAATTATCGGCAAATATGACTTAGAAAAGGAGTACAAAAACAACAAGCACTTCCAAGCCCTCTATTCTCAAGCGGCTCAACAAGCGCTAAGAACAGTTAGCGAATCCTTTAAGTCCTTGGATGGTTTAATAAAGGCGTTTAGAAAAGGAAAGATAGCAGATAACCCTAGACTGCCTAAGTATTTAAAGAAAGGCGGTCTTTCTGTTGTCAGCTATCCTAAGCAAGCTTTGAAGATTAAAGATGGTCAAATCAGGATACCGCTAGGAAAGTTGGTTAAAACATGGTTTAAGATAGCGGATTTGTTTATCCATAAGCCATCTAATCTCAACTTCAAAGACATCAAGGAGCTGAGAGTCCTCCCCCGCAACGGTTGCTTCTACGCTGAGTTCGTCTACCTCCTGCCTTCCATAAAAGCAGATGTAGACCCCTTACGGGTACTAGGAATCGACCCCGGACTCAACAACTGGATGACCTGCGTTTCTAATGTAGGAACCAGTTTTATTGTTGATGGACGTAAACTAAAGAGTCTCAACCAGCTCTACAACAAACGGGTTGCAACCATTAAGTTGGGTAAAGCTCAAGGGTTTTGGAATGAAGAATTAGCCTCTCTCACAGAAAGGCGTAATAGGCAAGTAAGAGATGCGGTTAACAAAGCCGCTCGTGTTGTTATCAACTATTGCCTCCAACATCGGATTGGAACAGTTGTTTTCGGCTGGAATCGACGCAGCAAAGACGGAATTGAGTTAGGGAAAAAGACGAACCAGGAATTTGTTCAAATCCCTACCGCTCGTCTCAAAAACAGGATTGAGCAACTGTGTGAGCAGTATGGGATTCAGTTCGTAGAAACTGAAGAAAGCTATACCTCTAAAGCGAGTTTTGTTGACAATGACCCTCTGCCTGTATTCGGCTCCAAGCCGGAAGGGTGGATGCCGAGTGGAAAGCGAGTAAAACGGGGAATGTACCGCACCAAAAACGGAGAATTTGTCAACGCCGATGCTAATGGTGCTGCTAACATTCTCCGCAAAGTAGAGATACAGCTAGGTCTTGATTGAGCCTTGCGTCAGTAGGGCGTTTTTGACTGCGCCATCCAGAGTCTTCCTCTGGAACTCTAAAAAGATAAAACGACGGGACGCGGCTTCAGCTCGTCCCAAAGTATCTGCTTAGAATCCCCCGCGTTTTAACCGGGGGAGAAGTCAAGGCTGTCTGTAAAGAATCGCTACGACTGTACCCCATTGCCTTAATTGCTCAGCCGCGTCAGGTGAAAGAATCCGTGCAGATACAAGGTTATGAATTAGAGCCAACAGCGATCGCGGTGCCTTGTATTTATTTAACCCACCGCCGCCAGGATGTCTATCTCGAATCTGACCAGTTTAAACCTGAACGCTTTATGCATCGGCAGTTTTCACCCTACGAGTATTTCCCCTTCGGCGGCGGTAGTCGCAGCTGCATCGGCATGGCGTTGTCCCTATTTGAAATGAAATTGGTTCTGGCAACGGTTCTATCCCGCTATCAGTTAGCTATTGACCGAAAATTTGGGTCACAAGCCTCCCTCTTCTAGGGGGATATTTAATTTCCTCATTGGTGTACACTGTAAGAGTAGCCTAGCGCAAGGTGGGATTCGTGAGTACCATCAATCGAAAAATCGATATTTATCACGTAAAGTAGACGCTAGTACATGAGGCGCGAGAAACCTCTTAAAAAACGCATGGACTTAAACGAGTGCCGATACCAGAAAAGTAAAAACATTAGTCAACTAATGGACTAAAAGCAAGCGTACTGTCGGGCGGACAGGAACGTAGGGAAAGAAAGAGAACGGATGAATCAGACACTTTCATAAAGTACCATTACGCTTGGGGAGACAAGCCCTCTGGGATTATCTAACTTAAACTCGATGCTTGGTAGTTTTCTACGGGCTTTTGGTTTAAGGTTTGCCGTAAGGATAGATAATTATAAGGTGTGTCTAAGAACCAAGAATCCTCGCACTTTTAAGGCGAGGAGCGTCAAGACAACTATTCTGTACGACCGTGGCGACGAGGGATTACCATTGTTCCCTCTGATGCTTGTCCCATGGTCGTGAAGACCCAGCGTCATCTTCACTCATCTAAAGAAAAAGTAATAAGTTATCAGTAATACGTTGTAAAATAGAATACCTTTTTGATCCGATTTATAGACCCAAAAAGGGGAAGCCAGGATCTGATTGCTAATTGGATCAGCGCTAGTCTACTGGATATCTAACTTGCTATCATGACCACAAAGTTCATTGCTCATTCCCAAAATAAGTTATGGTTAGCGGCGCTTAAACCACCGATGTATAGCGTGGCTATCATTCCCATCTGGATCGGCACGGCTGTAGCATACCGGGAAACTCATGTCATTCACTTGGGCATATTTGGCACATTTTTACTGTCAGCTATTTTAATTATTGCTTGGCTTAACCTTAGCAACGATGTGTTTGATGCCGAGACAGGGATTGATCGCAATAAACCCCATTCACTGGTGAATTTAACCGGAAATAAATCTCTGATTTTTGGGTTGAGTAATCTATTTTTAGCTGCAGGTATCCTGGGCATCATCGCGATCGCGTGGTGGCAACAGGACCCGACGGTGATTGGTATCGTCTTGCTTTGCTGCGCTTTGGGGTATAGTTACCAAGGTCCGCCCTTCCGACTGGGTTATCAAGGGTTAGGCGAAATTATCTGCTTTTTTACTTTCGGTCCCATGGCGGTGGCGGCTGCTTACTACTCTCAAGCCCAAACCTTCTCGTCAATGGGGTTAGCTGCTTCAATGATTATTGGCATTAGTACCTCGATTATTTTATTTTGCTCCCATTTCCACCAAGTCGAGGACGATATAGCCGCCGGGAAGCGATCGCCCATTGTTGTCTTGGGAACTCAACGTGGTGCTAAATTACTCCCTTGGTTAAGTGGCAGCATTGTTGCCCTGACAGGTTTGTTTATTGTTTTGGGGATGTTTCCGATTTGGACAGGATTGATCCTTGTGAGTTTACCCTTTGCCCTTGAGTTAGTGCAGTATGTTGGCTGCTATCACGATCAACCGGAAAAAGTCAGCAATTGTAAATTTATCGCCGTTAAGCTGCATTTTTGGAGTGGACTATTCTTGGGGTGGGGCTTTGTCCTGCCTAATCTATGGTATTGATGCCTTCCCTCTCACCTAGGTGTTAACTTAACCTGAAAGCAGGGGAGGCTAGGGAATAATTTTGACAGGTGAGTATTATTTCTTAATTGTCTACTAGGACAGAGGAAAGCTGCATTTTAAAATAAGGTATAAAAAATCAAATTAAACTATTTAAATGTTTGGAGCCATCTCCAGCGTTGAAGCTAGGCGTTTTTTGTTTACATTTATTTACAAAATTGCCGAGATAGATTTCCATCTCCTGAACGAGATTTGGGTGAGTTAGTGTTAACTCCTTGGAGGGAGGTAATGTTAAGTTCCAGAAGCATACAATTTAGTTAGTCGTCCATGATTCACTCACCTTAAGATTCAGAAGCGCTCTAAGCTGAGTGAAGTTCATGCACAAGTATTATGGTTTGTCAATAGTCACCAAGAGAGTCTCGAACAGACGCCGACTTTGAGTGCCAGACGACAGGCGGCTGAGGCTCATCCCCTTTAACCGAACCAAACCTGCAATTCCCAACTTAAATAAGGGCAAGGATTAAGGTTGAATGCAATTATTTTCAGCCAATTTACTTCGTCCTTATTCCTAAACTCATCTTTAACAAAGGATTCAACCATGCAACTGATGGATACGGCAAAACCCCACGAAAATACCACTAAAAAGATAGAATATTGGTGGCAAACTCCTGTACTCAATCGTCGGGCATGGACGTGGGAAGATGCTCGTAATGTGAAACACCAAGGCGAGTGGTGGCAGAATGCGGTTATTTATCAGATTTCCCCACAGAGTTTTAAAGACAGTGATGGCAATGGTGTAGGTGACTTGAATGGCATTATTGAACAACTCGATTACATTGCCTCTTTAGGTGTCGATGCCATCTGGCTGTGTCCAATTTATGAATCCCCGATGGAAGATTTTGGCTATGACATTACCGATATGCGGGATATCGACCCGCTTTTTGGCTCTCTAGAGGATTTTAAACGACTTTTGGCTGTGGCTCACTCCATGGGATTGAAAGTGATGCTAGATCAAGTTTGGAGTCATACCTCTGATAAGCATCCCTGGTTTCTAGAAAGTCGGCAAAATAAAAATAATCCTAAAGCAGACTGGTATATTTGGGCAGACCCCAAGCCCGATGGTTCGCCCCCCAACAACTGGCTATCAGCATTTATGGGTCACAGTGCTTGGCAATGGGGACCGGAACGTAAACAATTTTATATGTATAATTTCTTAGAAAGCCAACCTGACCTGAACTGGCACAATCCAGATGTGGTTGACGCGATTTTGGAACGGGCAAAATTCTGGTTGGAGTTAGGAATTGATGGTTTCCGCATCGATGCGCCTAACTTTTTCATGCACGACGCCCAATTGCGGGATAACCCTGTTCGTCCGGAAGATGCGCCTTTACCTGATGGCGTCGCCCCCGATAATCCTGTGGTTCGGCAACTGTTTAAGTACAACTTCTGCCGTCGGGAAACTTTAGACGCCCTCAAACCTATCCGTGAGTTAATGAATCAGTATCCGGGTACGGTTGGTTTAGGCGAAGTTACCTTCTGTGAAGACTCCATTGCCCTTGCCAGTGAATTTGTTGCAGGTGATGAACGGTTGCACATGGCGTACCATAGTGGACTCCTCGTCGATGAACCCATCAGCGCTAAACTGATGCGCCAGATGATGGAAAAAGTGTTAAGTAACTTTACCCAAGGTGGTGATTGTTGGATTGTCGGCAATCATGATTATGGTCGCCTGCGATCGCGCTGGACTGGAAAGGATGCTCAGGGAAATCCTTATCCGGAAAAATTTTATCACATGATTGCGACACTGCTTCTATCCTTACCGGGTGCCATTTGTCTCTATCAAGGCGATGAATTGGGTTTAACCGAGGCAAGAATCCCTGAAGATATTCCTGTAGAAGATATTAAAGATCCTTTTGGTCAAGCCCTTTATCCGGCAATTAAAGGACGAGACGGTTCGCGCACACCAATACCATGGCAAGGGGATGCCCCCCATGCCGGATTTACCACGGCGGAAGAACCCTGGCTACCTGTTCCCGAAAGTCATTATCAACGGGCGGTGAATCTGCAAAATAAAGATCCTAATTCACTCCTAAATACCTGGCGTCGTTTACTCCACTGGCGCAAAAAACAACCAGCATTAGAAGCAGGTAACTTGGAACTTCTGGATACGGAGGAACCGATTTTTGCCTTTATCCGGCAATATGCCGAACAGCGAATCCTTTGTATTTTCAATTTGAGTAACGAATCTGCCCGCTATGACTTGTCGGGATATCCAGGATGTGAGGAAACTAAAGGATTAGGCTTTACCACCAATCGCCAGGGTAATACGATCGAAATTCCTGGCTATAGTGTCTTCTTTTGTAATATGCCCCTGAGCTGTGATTATCAACTCAAGTCGAATTAAGGGTAGCTTGTAGAGACGCGCCATGTGTAGAGACGCGCCATGGCGCGTCTCTACAAGGTTATGCCAACCCTTCCACAATCGGATGGAAGTAAAACGCTAACCCCAAAACCACATAAGCCGCAAGCAGCAAAATCCCCTCCAACCAGTTTGACTTACCGTCAGAACTAATGGAATTGGCGATTAACACCGCGACGGCTACCGCCACCAGTTCAAAGGGGTGAAAATCCAAATCCATTGGCTGATCCAAAAACCAACCTGTAATCACCAAGACAGGGGCAACAAATAGGGCAATTTGTAAACTTGATCCCACCGCCACCGACACCGACAAATCCATCTTATTTTTCATCGCCACTGTCACCGCCGTGGCATGTTCTGCGGCATTACCAATAATGGGTAATAGAATCACGCCTGTAAATAGGGCAGTTAATCCTAACTGGGAGGTGGCTTCCTCCAACGTATCCACCAATAGTTCCGACTCCAACGCCACCAGTAGGGTTACCCCAAGTAACACCCCAATCCACAACTTTAAATTCACCTTATGTTCCAGTTCCTCACTAGAAACGGCTTCCCCCTCTTGTGACTCAATATCCACCATACCCACATCAAAAAGATAGCTGTGAGTTTTCATGGAAAACAGTAAGGTGAGGGCGTACACTACGATCAACACCACAGCAACGGCAACCGATAATCCTTGTAACGTTTCTTCATCAATTCCAGGCGTCGTGGCATCCATCGCCGTCGGTAGTAGCATGGCAATGACAGCCAAATTCATTGAGGAAGCATTCACCCGCGCCACAATCGGTTGAAAGTCCTGTTCCTTGAAGCGCAACCCGCCCAACAGCATAGATAATCCCATGACCAGCAGCAAGTTGCCAATAATTGATCCCGTAATCGTGGCTTTGACCACATTGACTAAACCAGCATTTAGGGCAATCAGGGCAATAATCAGTTCTGTAGCATTGCCAAACGTGGCATTGAGCAACCCACCCAAGGTAGGTCCAGCCACAACCGCAATTTCTTCCGTCGCCTTTCCCATCCACGCCGCTAGGGGAATGATCGCCAGGCAGGAGGTAATGAAAACTATAGCTGATCCCCATTCCAGAAAATGCGCGGCAATGGAAATGGGGACAAAAATTAACAACAGAGACAGAATCGTGTTTTTGTTGAGCATCTAAAAATAAGCAGATAGGCACAGAGTGAAGTAATCCGGCAAGATCAGCTGAAGCCGGAGCTTCATTGAAACAACCATGATCGCTTCCTGTCTCGCTTGCCGTTGCCTTTTTGTATTGCTACAAATTGGTCTTACACAGCATCTCTCGCCCTGTAGAGACGTAGCATGCTACGTCTCTACATCACCTCAAAGAGTGAACCCAGGCAGCAACCCGCCTTCC
>NZ_JAVKEW010000019.1:0-77687 GCF_040226375.1 Coleofasciculus sp. G2-EDA-02
GAGACGTTGCAGCCGCTCAAGTAGTCTGTATTCGTGGACTTGCAGCCGTGGGACACACGGTCAAGATGCTTTCTGAGGGTAAATTCACTGGAATCCCTATGACGGAAGAATCCCCGCTCTTATAGGGCGGGGAGTGTCAAAAACACAGCATCACCTGTCCAATAGCCGTTAATATGGTCAAAGGTTTTTACCTGACGTCCATACAGAGGGTTGCCAAGTGTTACAGTTTGTGATTCAGGATTGATAGATAATAAGGCAACAGCGTGTAAAAAGATGACGCCATCCACATCTTCATTAACACTGAGAACAGCAGGTTGATTGATGGTTATCAGATCCGCTATAGTTAACTGACGCTGATAGTTTGGCGCGAATCCTAGCTGACGCATTGCCCGAATTTCTGCTAAAACAGTCGTTCCCAATCGATTGGTATGCGTCAGTTGAACCACATCCCGCTCTGATAAACTGGGATATAAGCCTACCCAACGAGCCAGAGTCGCAATGCTAGCAGGGGCGCAGGTGTGAGAGGTGGTTTGTCGCACCACGCCCTCAACCACAAAGGGTTCGCCCAGCATTCCTGTGACAGGGAGTAGGTAATAGCTAAATATAGCTAATGGCAGTATCATGCCAATAACGGTAGCTATTAATAAAGGTAAAGGTTGAGACGTTCCCCGACCAAATCCGACAAAAAACACAACCAATCCCAGAGCAAAACATCCTAATCCGAGAACAAATAGGTTTAGATATTCTGCAATATAAAGTAAAATAATTGTCGGAATCCAGTGGGGTAATGGCAGATTTGTGGCAAAAATGGCTAAATCTGTAACCTTGACACCTTGTAGCAGAATCAGTGAAGCCAAACTTGTCGCGATCGCAGCCATCCCAAATAGAATGATATGAACCAGTCGCTGATGATGTTTCAGGGCGTTGTCGATGGTATCTAAGGTGATGCCCCCCATTACCAAACGATAGGCTAAATTGGCACCAATAATGGAGGAGATGACGCAAATCAAGGCAATAAAGACAGTGTAGGAATCGGATTGGATTGCCCAAATCGTGAGAGATATCGCCATCCCATAAGCAGCGAGAAATAGGTGAGGGGGTTTGATCGAAGTGTTCATTATCTTTGAGAGAACAGCAGCTTGTCTTAAGCCCAATTTCACTCACCAAAGAAAGCGGCTGTATGGGTAGTAAATCTGTGGCGAGTGGAGTCTACTAACTTATATTTCTAACTGGGTTAGGCTTATGCAAGGCTGATGACTAGGAAACAGGGAACAGGGAAAAGTGACAAAGGACAAATGATAAATGACGAGTGACCAAACTGCGGTAGGCTAGAGTAGGTGACTCTTTATACTTGTTTGACGCGATCGCTCTATGTCCTCCACTGTTACCAGTCCTGCTCGCACGATTCGGATCGGTTCCCGCAAAAGCCAATTGGCTCTGGTGCAAACCTATTGGGTACAGGAACAACTACAAAAACACTACCCCGATCGGCACTTTGAAGTCCAGACCATGAGTACCCATGGGGATAAAATCTTGGATGTGGCACTCTCCAAGATTGGCGATAAGGGACTCTTTACCAAAGAATTAGAAGTAGGGATGCTGAATCAGGAGATTGATTTAGCCGTGCATTCCCTCAAGGATTTGCCCACCACGTTACCAGAAGGATTAGTCTTGGGGTGTGTGACACAACGAGAAAACCCAGCCGACGCTTTAGTGGTTCACGCCAAACACCAAGACAAGCAACTGGATACCCTTCCCGAAGGTGCGGTGATTGGCACATCATCCCTGCGGCGTTTGGCACAATTGCGCCACCATTTCCCCCATTTCGCGTTTAAAGATATTCGCGGAAATCTCAACACCCGACTCGCCAAACTCGATGCTGGGGAGTTTGACGCTTTGATTTTAGCCGCCGCCGGGTTAAAACGATTGGATATGAGCGATCGCATCCACCAAGTTATACCCTCCGATATTTCTCTACATGCCGTTGGACAAGGAGCCTTGGGCATAGAATGTCGAGGGGAGGATCAAGAAATCTTGAATTTACTCAAAGTCATTGAACATTCCCCCACCACGCAACGCTGTTATGCAGAACGGGCATTTTTACGGCAACTCGAAGGCGGTTGTCAAGCACCCATTGGCGTAGATACACAGATCACGGGGAATACCCTCATCCTCACAGGTATGGTTGCCAGTTTAGATGGGAAAACCCTGATCAAAGATACCATGACCGGCGATGGGACTCAGGCGGAAGCATTAGGGATTAAACTCGCTCAACATTTACGTCAGCAAGGAGCGCAAGAGATATTAGACGAAATCTTCGCTCAAACGCGGTAGGATAGTACGCCTCGTGCCCTCCCCCTCGTTCCCAGGCAAAGCCTGGGAATGCCCTTTGAGGCTCTGTTCCCCCTCGTTGTTCCCCCTCGTTCCCAGGCAAAGCCTGGGAATGCCCTTTTAGGCTCTGTTCCCCCTCGTTCCCAGGCAAAGCCTGGGAATGCCCTTTTAGGCTCTGTTCCCCTTTTAGTTCTCTAAGTAATTAATGGTTCATTCAACTAACAGAATACAATTAAAATCTTGGCAATATGATTAACCAAACCTTGAGATAGATGCATTTCAAGTTCTCCTTGGCTTATAGTAGAGTATTATCCCGACAAAAACCCGGTCAGAGCCATGTTTAAAAAATTTCTAGCCAGAGTAGGAATTGGCGCCGCCACCGTTGATACTCGCCTATCGACAGAATCCTTGCTTCCAGGCGAAATACTCAAGGGAGATGTTCATATTACCGGTGGAGATAGTTCCCAAGACATTGATGATATTTACCTCTACGTCGAGACTGAATACAAACGGGAATATGAAGAGACGACAGCGACAGAAACCTGCGAATTAGTCAAGTATCGCCTGAGTGAACGCTTCAAGTTGCAACCCAAAGAAACCAAAGTTATCCCCTTTTCCTTCCCACTTCCTTATGAAACGCCACTGACGCTGGGACATCAACCCGTTTATGTTCGGACTGGGTTGGATATTTCCCTGGCAATTGATCCGAAAGACACCGATTATATCGAGGTGCGTCCCCATCCCTTAATGGAACTGGTGCTAGAAGCCGGCAAAAATCTGGGGTTTCAACTTCATAAAGTAGATTGTGAATATAATCCTTACTTAGGCGGCAATGTTCCCTTTGTCCAAGAATTTGAATTTCGACCGATTGGTCGGTATCAGGGATATTTAGATGAACTGGAAATCGTGTTTTCCCTGCAATCAGACACCTTATTAAATGTTTTCCTAGAAATCGACAAACGGGCGCGGGGTTTTGGTGGTTTTCTGCAAGAAGCGTTTGATCTGGATGAACGCTATGCCCAGGTTCAGATTTCATCAGATTATCTGACAGGTCCGGTGACGGATGTTGAGGCTATTTTAGCGGGTACGATTCAAAGTTACTTAAGTTAATAGCCGAATGCAAAAACCTTCTAGAGACGCCAATCCATGTAGAGACGTTGCATGCAACGTCTTATTTTAAGTTAACGGGTTCGACAGGTTGGGAGGAAATCGTAGCAGTCATTACCCGAAATCTGCCAGAGTTAGACGGGCTAACGAAACCGGTTAAAGGATGACCGCGACTGTCAACTGTAGCGGATGGCGTATCAAGTGACGGTGTAATTGAGGTTGGGGTGGTTGAGGAATTGTATCGGTGAGGCTAAAAGACTCATTCACGAGGCTCACAGCGTTGTTCACCTAGGCTAAAAGACTCATTCACGAGGCTCACAGCGTCGTTTACCTAGACTCAGAGACTCATTCACGAGGCTCACAGCGTCGTTTACCTAGGCTTAGAATGTTGTTCACCCAGGCTCACAGCGTCGTTTACCCAGACTCAGAGACTCATTCACGAGGCTCACAGCGTCGTTCACCTAGGCTTAGAGCGTCGTTCACCCAGGCTTAGAGCGTCGTTCACCCAGACTCAGAGTGTTGTTCACCCAGGCTTAGAGCGTCGTTCACCCAGACTCAGAGACTCGCTGGTGAGGCTAATGGTGTTGGGCGCACGTCGGTTCTGGTTGGGCGCACGTCGGTCATGCGTGTCAACTTAAGCCACAACCCTTACCAATTATTGTTTCGAGCCGTTCGACACAAACTGGGGCGTTTTGCTTTCTCCCTAAGCTATTACAGGAAAAAGACCAATCCGCAAGAGCATTCTCTTGCTCCCCCTGCTTCCCCTGCTCCCCCTGCTCCCCCTGCTTCCCCTGCTTCCCCTGCTCCCCCTGCTTTTGGCGCTTAAGTTGACACCAATGCACGTCGGTGCGCCCCTACGCGCCAGGATAATTACGCTCCCACAGACGCCCCGGCAATGCCAATCTATTCTAGGAGTATGGGTACGGTAAGATAAAAGACTACCGATCGCACAAAGACCTCTCGATTCATGACCTACTACATCGCGCCCAGCTTCCGGGATAAACTGGCGGTTCACATTACCAAAAACTATCTAGAGTTAGAAGGGGTACGGGTTCCTCTAATTCTAGGCATTCATGGACGCAAGGGAGAAGGCAAATCCTTCCAATGCGAGTTAGTCTTTGAACAAATGGGGATTGGTGTCATCCATATCTCTGGCGGTGAATTGGAAAGTCCGGATGCAGGTGATCCGGCGCGTCTGATTCGCCTGCGTTATCGAGAAGCCGCCGAAATGATCAAGGTACAGGGGAAAATGTGCGCTTTAATGATTAATGACTTGGATGCAGGGGTAGGACGCTTTGACCGCACCACTCAATACACGGTCAATACTCAACTCGTCAGCGCCACATTAATGAATATTGCAGACCATCCCACCGACGTGCAACTCCCTGGTAGTTATGACGCCAATCCCCTGCATCGCGTCCCAATTATCGTAACTGGGAACGACTTCTCCACCCTCTATGCGCCTTTAATTCGAGAAGGTCGTATGGAAAAATATTACTGGGAACCGAATCGAGAGGAACGCATTGGTATTATTGGCGGGATTTTTGCCGCAGATGAACTATCCCGACGGGATATAGAACAACTGGTGGAGCATTTCCCCAATCAAGCCATTGACTTTTTTAGCGCCTTGCGATCGCGGATTTATGACCAACAGATTCTCCACTTCATCCATGATGTCGGACTCGATAAAGTTTCCTTTCGCGTAGTTCGCAGTACAGAAGCGCCTCCTGAATTTGAAAAGCCGAATTTTGATATCTCTCACTTAATCGAATTCGGTCAGGTGATGATCGGCGAACAAAAACAAGTCGAGGAGATGGGATTAGTTCGAGAATATAATAAAGCACTGCGCGAAAGCCCTGCCATAGAGATACCTCCAGCACGGCAATTAACAGGTCAAAATAACACCCAAACACACAGACAAGGAAACGGTTTAGCACAAGAACCCCGCACCCTTGAACGTCGGGACAGTTCAAGAGATGAAGCAATTGCCGAGACTAGAGTCAACCCCAAGACACCTCAACCCTCAGAACCCACCACACCCTTAGATTTAGGTATCCAGCAGCAGATTCGCGAACTCTTAGCCCAAGGCTATCGTCTCAGTTTAGAATATGCCAATGAGCGGCGCTTTCGCACCAATGCCTGGAAAAGTGATGGCACATTCCAAGGAGATGAAGCATCAGAGGTGATCCTGACTTTAGCCGAACGCCTTGCTGAGCATAATAATGAATATGTGCGGTTAATTGGTATTGACCCCAAAGCCAAGCGGCGAGTTCTGGAAACGGTTATTCAGAAACCAAGTTAGGATGAGGGAACCCTTTACGACCTTTGAGGGCATGATTTGTAGGGGCGGGTTTATGTGCTTTCGTTTCGCTATTGATGATCACCTTACTTCAAACCCGCCCTTTCTAAATGTAGGGGCGGGTTTCACTACTATCGTTTCTTCCCTCACAAGGGATGCGACTCGCGCCCGCCCCAACCTAGGTATAAGGGCGGGTTTTGTTGATCACTTATTGGTGACAAACCCATTGAATGGCTCGCGCCCGCCCCTACAATTGACAAACTCATTGAATGGCTAAACCCCCCCCAACCTAGGTATAAGGGCGGGTTTTGTTGATCACTTATCAGCGACAAACTCATTGAATGGCTAAACCCGCCCCTACAATTGACTTAATTCCCCAGCTTCCCTCAAACACGCTAAATTGTAATGTAGAAGTTCTCAGGCAACGTCATTCTCCCGAACAACCCGATGAACGATGAACAATGAACCATGAACGCTAAACCAGGCACAAGACACCCGATTTAATACCATCCACGAGGAAATGAATTCTCCCAAACCTCCCCAACCGCCGAAAACCATTCTAGGTCAGTTGACTCAGGCTGTTCAGACGATTCAAGCCAAAGTTAACTTTGAAGCACTGGCGCTAAAGCCGAATGCCAAAGTGCCAGAACTGTGGGTGCAAGATGCAGGTGCGGATAAGGCGGAAGTATACCCCCTACTCGGCGATCGCTATTTGCTGGGGCGCAGTTCTAAATCCTGCGATATTGTGGTGCGAAACCCAGTGGTGAGTCAGATTCATTTGTCATTGGAACGCTATGGGCGATCGGGTAGAACGTTTATTCTCAAAGATGAAAATTCCACTAATGGTATTTATCGCGGTAGACGCCGCCTACCGTGTTTAGCCTTGCGCCACGGGGATATTCTTACCATTGGTCCACCGGAATTAGCCGCCTCGGTGAAACTACAATATGTTGATCCGCCGCCTTGGTATATTCTCGGTATTCGTTACAGCCTCTATGGGGTGGGTGGATTAACCGCGTTAATTGCCTTAATTATTGGGATTGAATGGTTAAAAGTCCCGGTGCGCCCCCTACCCAGTGGGGTTCAAGGACCCGTTGTCGTCTATTCTCGTGATCAGGTTCCCTTGCGTCAACCGCGTACTGAGGTTCACCGAGAACTAAAACGGTTATCGGATTTTTCACCCTATCTACCCAAAGCTTTAGTGGCTTCGGAAGATAGCCGTTATTATTGGCATTTTGGTGTCGATCCTTATGGAATTTTGCGGGCGTTAGTCCGGAATATTCGCGGGGGTGGAATCAAAGAAGGGGCGAGTACGATTAGTCAACAGGTTGCTCGCAGTTTGTTTACCGAATATGTGGGACGAGATAATAGTGCTGCCCGGAAACTCCGGGAAGCGATTGTGGCACTGAAGCTGGAGACATTTTACAGTAAGGATGAGATTTTAAGGACCTATTTAAACCGCATCTATCTAGGGGTAGAAGCTTATGGGTTTGAAGATGCTGCCCAATTTTATTTCGATAAATCGGCAAAAGATGTAACCCTTTCCGAAGCCGCCACGCTGGTGGCGATTTTGCCAGCACCGAATAGTTATAATCCGGTTCAGGATTATGATACGGCGTTGGGGTTGCGAAATCGGGTAATTAGCCGGATGCGGGGAATGGGAATGATTAGTGATGAGGAAGCACAACGGGCAAGGCGATCGCGAATTGAGGTAAGCCCTCAAGCCCGTGAATTCCTCAATAGCACCAAAGCCCCCTATTTCTATAATTATGTGTTTGAGGAACTGCGGGATTTACTGGGTACGGAGTTGGCGCAAGAAGGGAACTTTATTGTGGAAACAACGCTAAACTTGCAGACTCAGGCAAAGGCAGAATCAGCGCTGCGTAGTTTTGTTAGTACCACGGGTTCGCAATTACGCTTTTCTCAAGGGGCGATGGTGACTCTAGATACCACAGATAGCTCGATTCGGGCGATGGTGGGGGGTGTTGATTACCAACAAAGCCAGTTTAATCGAGCAACTCAAGCCCAACGACAACCGGGTTCGACATTTAAACTGTTTGAGTACACCGCCGCCTTAGCCCAAGGGATTCCACCGGGAAAAACCTACTCCTGCGCCCCAGCTTATGGTTTACGTGGGTGTGAACGTTCCGGGGGTGCGGTGAATATGTACACGGGTTTGGCGCAATCAGAGAATGTGATTGCGGTGCGGGTGGCAATGGATGCTGGATTAGGGAATGTGGTAGATACGGCGCGACGATTAGGAATTCGCTCAAAGCTTGAGCCGGTTCCCCGGTTGGCAATTGGACAAAGTGAAGTGAATGTGTTAGAGATTACTGGATCGTATAGCGCGATCGCGAATGATGGGGTGTGGAATCCTCCCCATGGGATTAAACGGATTCTCGATAGTGGGGATTGTGCCGATCAGAATGATCCGAACACCTGTCGGGTAATCTATGAATTTGAGGAAAATGGGGAAGGGGGGGTTAAAGCGGTAGCCCCTGCGGTTGCCCAGACAATGACCACGATGTTGCGGGGGGTGGTGCAAAATGGCACAGGCGGTTCCGCCGCGATCGGTTTAGGAGAAGCGGGGAAAACCGGAACCACGGATCGGTATGTAGATTTATGGTTTATTGGTTTTATACCCAGTCGGGAGTTAGTCACCGGGATTTGGTTAGGCAATGACGATAACTCACCCACACGGGGAAGTAGCGCCCAAGCCGCACAATTATGGAATCGGTATATGCGGGAAGTGGTGCAGTAATTGTTCGTAGTAGGCACTTTAGTGCCTTAATTGTAGTAGTGTGGCACACCTAAAATGGTGGATTAGTATTGTAGGGGCGCACGGTGTGCGCCCAATTTCACCGTCAAATCTATTCCACAATTTTAGCTGTGTCAGTCCAGTAGGTTCGTAGTAGGGGATGGGATCACCTAATCTTATAAGTTTTCTGGGTATAAGGCTAATCCACTAAATTAGGTGTGCCACGCCAGTAATGCGAGCATCTTGGTTCTCATGTAGGGGCAATCCGCTTGCACAAATTGATAACTCCAGAAACAGGGCGGGTTTACATACGTTACCAGTTTTTGAAGGCATGTTATCGGTAAAACCCGCCCCTACAGATGTTCGGGTCGATATTTATTCAATGTAGAGACGTTGCATGCAACGTCTCTACAGGGTTTTATTCTGTTGGGTAACGCTTACGCTCTACCCAACCTACTGGAGGAGGATACAACTTTTATTCCATTTTAATGGACTTGAGCTATGAGCCAAGAATTTGAATTCTTGGCGGAGGCTGGGGCTGACTGAAAATGGTGCAATAGGTGAATTTTAACAGGTTTCAATTGGATAATGTAAATTGATTTTACTGCTAATATTATATTCTATCTAGCTCCTTTTATTCTCTAATTGTGCCAATTTATTCTGAGCAAACTCCCTAACTTTATCATCAGGATCATCTTCGGCTCTGTCGCGCAGCAAGGGTAGAGTCTGGGGATGTGTGGGATATTGTTTGATAATGATTTCAATTGCTAATTGCCGAGGATTTATTTGCCTGTCTTTCTCTCGCACAAAGGGATCATTAATTTGATAAATGCTTGTGGTTATATCCCTTCGGATAAACGATTATGGGCGAAGCATTTGGGGAGTAACCTGATCCGACACATCCTCAAATTTTGCACCCTACATTTCTACGCCCCTACATTTCTACGCCCCTACACCCCTACATTTCTACGCCCCTACGCCCCTACGCCCCTACATCCCTACATTTTCGGCTAAATAACGCCCGATAAACGGGTTTTCCGCAGGATATTGTATAGGTTTCTCGTTCGGTGGGAACGGGTAGAGGATTCGTGGCTAACCATTCGCTTCCTTGAGGTTGAAAGGCGGGATTCTCGGTAAAGCGATCGCGCATTTCTTTGGCTACGGTTTCCACGTCAGATTGAATCAGGGTTTCGCCCCCTTCTTTTAAGTATTTTGCCAACGTATTCACCAATTCTGGCTTAACCACACGGCGTTTTTCATGGCGTTTTTTGAACCACGGATCAGGAAATTGAATCGTCACCCGCTTTAATACTCCCTGGGGTAAAGATTCTAAAATCGGTACTAATGAGTTATCGACATTGCAAAATATAAAATGAACATTACTTAATCTTAACTCAGCCACGGATTCTTGGGCTTGCTCAACTAAAGGTTCCCGAATTTCTAATCCCAGAAAATTCCAATCCGGTTGCCGGGTTGCCATTTCTAGCAAAAACTCACCCCTAGCACTTCCTATATCCAGATGCAGCGGTTGCATGGGTTGATTGTAAACCTTTTCCCAGTGGGGAGGCGTTATCGGAGTTAGGTATTTTTTACTCAATGGATTGACATGTTGGCGCACGCGAATTCTCGGCAATTGTTTCACCTCCTTTTTTGACATTTTAGATCAGGGGATTGGGGATTGATTTTTTCGGGGCGGGTTTGATGATTCCCAAAGGCAAATATACCCGCACAACGCCAATTGTAGAGACGTTCCATGGAACGTCTCTACATTTATTAACCAACGGGAAGTTCAATAATAAACTCGGCGCCCTTTCCCGGTTGGGACATACAACGTAATTTCCCCCCGTGTTTTTCCACTACAATCTCATGACTAATCGATAATCCTAACCCGGTTCCTTTGCCAAAGGGTTTTGTCGTGAAAAAGGCTTGGAATAGCTTTTCTTGAATCTGTTCAGGGATACCGGGTCCATTGTCAGAAATACAGATTTCTACTCGCTGGTGATCAATCACTCCGGTACGAATCCAGATAGTGGGAGGAGTTGAGGTTTTGTCCCTATCTGAAATTCCCGCTGAATTTTGCTTTCTAAATTCTGCTTCCTCTAACGCATCAATCGCATTCGCCAAAATATTCATAAATACTTGACTCAGGCGTCCAGGATAGCATTCAATGGGCGGTAATTTGCCGTATTCTTTAATCACTTGAATCCCTAAATGTTTCCCGGAGGGTTTGATTCTATGTTGCAAGAGAACCAGGGTACTATCTAACCCCTCGTGCAAATCAATCATCATCATTTCACCCGCGTCGAGGCGGGAGATATTCCGCAAGCTTTTAATGATTTGGCAAATGCGTTCGATGCCCAATTCCATCGATTGAAATGTTTTGGGAAAGTCTTTGATCAGAAAATTTAGGTCAATTTCTTTCGATTTAGCTTGAATTTCTGGAACTGGATTCGGATAATGTTGAGTATAGAGGTGCAGGAGTTGGAGTAAGTCTCTGCTATATTCACCCGCACAGCTTAAATTACCATGAATCGAACTAATGGGATTATTAATTTCATGGGCAACGCCGGTGATCATTTGTCCCAAACTAGACATTTTTTCACTTTGAACCAGCATGGCTTGGGCTTGTTGCCAATTGTTTAGGGCTTGGGCAAGTTGATTCGTCCGTTCTTCCACCCGTTGTTCCAATTCCTGAGTTAATGTTTGCAAGTCGGCTTCTGCTTTAGCTCGTTGTTCAACTTCCTGGATCAGTCGTGTATTTTGTTCTTCTAGGGTTTTAGTTAAGGTTCGCAGTTTCAAATGCACCTTAACTCGTGCTAATACTTCTTCCTGCTGAAAGGGTTTGGTGATATAGTCTACTGCGCCTAAATTTAAACCCTTAACTTTATCAATTGTATCCGTCAGAGCCGTCATAAAAACGATGGGAATCTCTTGAGTGGCGGGATTAGCTTTCAGGCGACGGCAGGTTTCAAATCCGTCCATTCCTGGCATCATCACATCTAGCAAAATTAAGGTTGGTGGATCGTAGGCAATCTGTTCAAGTGCGGTTTCTCCATCAAGGGCAACGGCAATTTCAAAACCAGCGCTGGTCAGGGTTTCTGATATGATTTCTAGATTGTTGGGACTGTCGTCAACAATTAAAATAATCGTTTTAGTTAAGTTGTCTATTGGGTTGTTGGGTTTTTCTATCCGGTTTAACGTCATCGAATTAGAGTTAATCATGGATATAATTTATGATGGCTAGCGACTTGTGGACTTGGCTTAGTGAATGCACCTATTTTTGGCGATAAAATCCCTTATTTTTTTGAGCTGAAACCCTTTAGCGAGTTGGCGAATATATTGAGCAAATGGAGCAAACTTCTGATCTGATTGTTCGATACGATCAATTTTTTCCAGTATAAGATTAATGCGACCTTTCATGGCTAAATCCCAGAGGATATCTAGTTCCTCTTCAGGAAAAATAATCGCTTCGGGTTTGCCCATTTTTTTGGACTCAGTTGTTGTTATATTAACAGCCACTGACTGACTACCATTCCCTGATGCGGACTCGTAAATCCATGTCAGTCCCAAATGTCGCTGTAACGTCCGCAGCAACTCATCAAGTTGAACGGGTTTGGGCAGAAAATCATTGCCCCCGGCTGCCAAACTGTGATGCCGATCCATTTCAAAAACACTGGCTGACGATACTACAATTAGCATATTTTCCCCGTTTTGGGACTGGCGAATGTGTCGCATCATCTCAAAGCCGTCCATAATCGGCATGAGTAAGTCGGTAATGATCAGATCTGGCGATGCTGTCATGGCGATATCCAATCCTTCTTTACCGTTATTCGCCTCAATCACCTCAAATCCTAAAGGTTCGAGTAAATTGACGAGAACTGAACGATTTTCCCACCGATCATCGACGACGAGAACTGTGCGTGATTTGCCCTGATAGCTAATAATTCTACCCTGAGTGGGGGTGGTGGTTACCTGCATCCATTCTTTGGCTTCTCTTAAGGCTAGATCTACGGTAAATACACTCCCTTTGCCTAATTCACTTTGGACTTGAATTGTACTTTCCATTAGCTGTACAATTTTTAGGCTAATTGCTAAACCTAGTCCAGTTCCCTCTGCCTGAAGTTTGCGATCGCTCACTTGCTCAAAGGGTAAAAAGATGCGCTGCAACTGTTCGGGACTCATACCCACTCCTGTATCTTCGATTTGAAACCGAATTCGGTGATGGGGATTGGTGAATTTTTTGGCTTGACTAGATAATAAGTCTGTGCTAATTTCATCCTTTAACCCAATGCCTGGATTGTCTTGACTCTCTACATATCCGACTTTAAAGGTAACGCCTCCGGTATCGGTAAACTTAATCGCGTTGCTGAGTAAGTTAATCAGAACTTGTCTCAGTCGCTTTTCGTCTACGTGCACACCGGCGGGGAGGGGTGAAGTCGGTTGATAGATAAAGGAAATGCCTTTCCCATCCGCCCGGATACGGCAAATTTCCACAACACCACGCAGGAACGAGGGAAAATAAATATCGCTATGATGAAGTTCCATCTTCCTGGCTTCAATTTTCGCTAAGTCGAGAATATCATTAATCAGCATCAAGAGATGAGAACCGCACTGATGGATGATGCGAATACCATCAAGTTCGCGATCGCTCATTGTTTTTGAACGTTGAAGAATTTGGGCATATCCTAACACCCCATTCAGTGGCGTTCGCAATTCATGACTCATATTTGCCAGAAATTCACTCTTAGCTTTATTCGCCGTATCCGCATCTTCTTTTGCCATTTTCAGTTCTGCTGTGCGTTGTTCGACGCGCAATTCTAGTTCCGCTTTGGCATTTTCTAGGGCGGTAAAAGATTCTTGCAACTGCTGCGCCATTTGGTTAAAGGATTTGGATAAAATCCGCAGTTCATAAATCCCTTCAACTTTTACTTTTTGATCAAGTTCCCCAGTCGCGATCGCGTAAGACGCCGCACTTAATCGTAAAATGGGTTGACTAATCCAACGAGAGGTAAATAATCCCAACAGGGTGGCGAAAATCAACGCCCCCACACAGAGCCGAATTGTCAGGCGTGTGTTGGCGTGGATACGTGCCATAAATTCATCTTCTGGCACCACGACAACAATTAACCAATTCAGTCCTTTATTATCTTGAAAAGGCAAAACTTGCACGAATTGCTTCTTATTATCTAGCTTAAAATCTAACTGATACTCCCCTTTTATATTCTCAAAGCTGCCAAATTTACCCACCAAAAAGTCAGCCGTCGCCTTAATCAGCGGGTTTTCACTGGTAATCGAGTCATTCCGCTCTGATTTATGATGATCACTAGATACAACCGTATCCTCACTCATTGATGTGGCGACTAATGTTCCCTTCCCCTTGGGTTCTAAAATAAACGTCTGTCCAAATTGACTACTTTTCAAACTTTTTAGGAATTCCCCAATATGAGACAGAGACAGAATCGTACTGGTTACCCCCAGCAACGTATCATCCTCGTGGTACAGGGGCATACTCGCCGCAATTGCTAATGTATCTTCATGTTCATAGCGGAAAACCTTACTCCAGGTTGGCTGACCGGCTTTTACCGCCTCTTTGTACCAAGGTCGATTTCGGTGATCATAATAGATACTCTTTCCTAATAACGTTGTCCGATTTCCTTGCCGATCCACCTGATAAATATCTTTGGTATAATTAATAGACTGGTGAATTTGAAATTCCTCCTTCTCTTGCCGCACCACTTCAATATATTTACCATCTTCTGTCGCGATGGCAGTAGCACTGACGGGAAAAACTTGCATCTGATGCCAAAACATTTTCTGGCAATAGATTAAACTGCCGAATTCTAACTGAGTCAAACAAGTCTGATTGGCATTCAGTTGATTGAACCCATGGGGTATTTGCAAATAACTGTCGAGTTTCTGTTGAATCCGGGCAGCAATTTCTTGGCGTAAATTACTGGCAAGTTCATTAACCGCTTCTTCTCCATTGCGTAAGGAAAGCCAGCCCGTTAATCCTACAGCAGCAGTAATTTGCACTAGGAAAGGAACGACAAGGACGAGGCGCAGGGGCATTTTGAAAGAGGGTTTTGGCAAAAAATTGGGTAACATCCGTCACTGTTAGTTTATGAGCAATGAGTGGATTGATGACTCAGATGCTACCCTAACCTGTCAAGATAATCTTTTTACCAGCTCCCCGACTTCTTGAAGAAGTCGGGGAGCTACTTTAATGAATTTTCATCAGCTTAATCTACTCCTTCAATTGGGGCAAACCCCTGACGCTGGATATTTTCGGTAATCGTGCGCGGTTCTAAAAATTGGAGTAAATAATCTGGTCCTCCCGCCTTAGAACCTACCCCTGATAGTTTAAACCCGCCAAAGGGTTGGCGCGAAACAATTGCCCCCGTAATTGTGCGGTTAATATAGAGATTGCCCACTTCAAACTCTGTAGATGCTTGGTCAATATGAGACGGTGTGCGGGAATATAATCCTCCCGTCAGGGCATATTTTGTCCCATTTGCCACAGCCAGGGCGTCTTGAAAATCTTTGACTCGAATCACCGCTACAACCGGACCAAAGATTTCTTCTTGGGCAATTTTGGCATCGGGTGAAACGTTAGTAAAAATAGTTGGACTAACAAAATAACCCGTTTCCGGGACTTCACATTCCACCGCAATTTCTGCCTCTTGCCGCCCTTTTTCAATATAGTCCTGAATTCGATTTCTGGCAGTAGCATCAATCACCGGTCCGACTTGTGTACTGGCTAATTCAGCCGCACCAATATTGAGCGATCGCGTGGCTTCGATTAATCGTTCCACTACGGTATCATGGATAGGGTCGAGGACGATTACCCGTGAACAGGCAGAGCATTTTTGACCACTATACCCAAATGCCGACTTCACCACTCCTGCCACGGCTTGATCCAGATCCGCACTCTCATCCACAATAATGGCATTCTTACCCCCCATCTCCGCAATCACCCGTTTCAGGTGAGTTTGACCCGGTTGTACAATCGCAGCATCGGCATAAATCCGACATCCCACCTCTTGAGAACCGGTAAAGGCGATTAAATGAGTATCTGGATGCTTCACCATATAAGCCCCCACCTGGGAACCCTTACCGGGAACATATTGAAACACTCCCTGGGGAATTCCAGCTTCGACTAATATTTCTGCCAGTTTCGCTGCAATCACGGATGAGGTTTCGGCGGGTTTAAGCAGGGTACAATTTCCCGTGACTAACGCCGCTACCGTCATTCCTGTCGCAATTGCCAAGGGGAAATTCCAGGGAGAAATAACGACTGCAATTCCTCTGGGTTGGTAGACATAGCGATTGGTTTCCCCAGCCACATCATAGATATACCCTTGGTTCAGCCGTTCCATTTCATCCCCATAGTAACGGCAAAAGTCGATGGCTTCTGAGACTTCCGCATCGGCTTCTCGTAAGGCTTTGCCGACTTCTAAGCATATCCAAGCAGAGAGTTCTTCCCGGCGCCCTTCCATTAACTTAGCCGCTTGACGCAGAATATCCGCCCGTTGTTTTACCGGGGTGCGACGCCATCCGGGAAAGGCGGCTTTGGCGGCGTTTAATGCCGTTTCGGCTTGTTCAATGGAGAGTAACCCAACTTTACCGATAATTTCACTAGGATTGGCGGGATTAACGGAGTCAACGGTTTCGGTTGTGGGTTGATAGTCGCCGTTAATTAAGGGATAGTAGGTTTTTCCTAGTTGTTGGCGCACAGTTTCCAGGGCGGTTTGGGCTTTTTCCCTGGCTTCGGCTTGGGCATAATCGGTATCGGGGGCGTTGGGGAATTGTAGAGACGCGCCAGGGAATTGTAGAGACGTTGCATGCAACGTCTCTACAGGTTCCTCGGCGATAACCGGGGGTGCGATTAATTCTTCAACGGGGCGTTCTTCTAAACTTTGGCGGAGGAAGGAACTATTGGCGGTATTTTCTAGTAAGCGACGAATTAGATATGCCATTCCGGGTAAGAGTTCCCCGTAGGGCGCATAAACCCGCACCCGATGACCCCGTTGCACTAAGGCTTTTGCTAGTTGATCCCCCATTCCGTAGAGGACTTGCATTTCAAAGTTGCGACGGGGGATATTTAATTGTTCAGCAATGGCGATGGCTTTGGCTTGCGATCGCACGTTATGTGATCCTATGGCAGCATAGAGATACTGGTGATTTTCTAGCAACAGTTGGGTCATTTCCTCGAAATTGGCATCGGTGGCGCTTTTTTGGTTATATACGGGTTGTTGCCAATGGTTTTGTAAGGATTTAATCGTTTCTTGATCCCAATATGCCCCTTTGACTAGACGCACGGTGAGGGGGTTGCCACGTTGTTTTGCCCAGGTGATAATATCGTTTAGATCCCTTTTACTATCTTGTAGATAGGCTTGCAGGGTGATGCCTAAGTCGGTGCGATCGCGGAATTCCTCTTCTATCAACAATTCCTTGAGAATGCCCAGAGTCATGTCTTTATAGACATACTGTTCCATATCAAAGTGAACCGCCGCCCCCAATTCCTTTGCACGACGTAACAGAATCCGGATGCGATCGCACACCCGTTTTTTGCTACCCTCTGGATCTAGGGGGTCAAATTGGGAATAGAATGCGGTTAACTTAACCGAGACTTGAACTCGTGATAATTCTTCCCCATCCGCTTCGTCAATTTCCGACACCGTTGACCAATTTTTCGCTTCCTGGGTAAGTTGTTCCATCAAATCCAGATAGCGTTCCAGATAAGACTGGGCTTCGGCTTCGGTAATCACGGCTTCCCCTAGTAAATCTAGGGTAAATGCCATCTTATCCTTCCGCAGGCGTTCAATTGTTTTAATTGCCTGCTTAATTGTTGCCCCAGCGATATACTTATTTGCCAGGGTTTCCACGGCGGTGGATACTGTTGAAGCCGCCAACTGTCCCGGCATGGAGTCAGGATTAGCAAAATTGAGTAAATTTTTCAGTGCGGCGGGGAGTTCTACAGATTCATCCCCCAAATATTCTTGCAAATGACGGGCAACTTCTGTCTTACTTCCCAGGGCGGGTAAGGCATCAATGAAGCGAAAAAGCTGCACCCGCAAACCTGGATTACTCATCGCCCAGGCTAGGAGTTTATCATCCCAGCGCATTTGATCACGCATTTGGGCAAAAAAGGAGCGTTTTTGCCGAGTGGCGTCTAGGAGGTGTTTGGCGATTTCGGTGGTTTGGGTTTCGTAGATGCTATTGGCGACTTGTACAACCACGGGCGGGTAGACTCCTAATTCTGGGCTAAAGCATTTATCTGGAACTCTTTATTATATCCGGCTAGAGCCAATCGTGCACGGACTCTCTTGCTCCCCTCTCCCCTCATTCCCCCCTTTCAAAGGGGGGCTAGGGGGGATGGAGAGGGGCTGGGGGTGAGGGGTTTAGCTTAAGTTGACACTGATGGGTTACCAAGCCCGTACAACGTTTTGTTTTAATCCCTGATAGGGATTATAGAGGATTGCGACTCCAAAATTTCCTCCCTCCGGCTTGGGGGGACAAGGTTTCAATCCCTGATAGGGATTATAGAGGATTGCGACTCTAGCTCATACCCAGCTAAAACGAATGAGATTGGTTTCAATCCCTGATAGGGATTATAGAGGATTGCGACTATTGTATTAGGGAAAGCGACGGGGTTCTTGATTCGTTTCAATCCCTGATAGGGATTATAGAGGATTGCGACGTCGGTTTTTACGTCCAGCAGCCACGGATTGATAGATGTTTCAATCCCTGATAGGGATTATAGAGGATTGCGACGGGATTAGCCCGGTCATGTCTTGTACGAATAATTGTTTCAATCCCTGATAGGGATTATAGAGGATTGCGACAGTCATTGTCGGAAACGCTTTTGTCAAGTCGCAACTCGTTTCAATCCCTGATAGGGATTATAGAGGATTGCTACGGGGGGGAGAATCATCCCACTCCCCATCCTTTTGGTTTCAATCCCTGATAGGGATTATAGAGGATTGCGACCAAAATATTGACGAAGAGGATGGCTTGGATTGAAGCTGAGTTTCAATCCCTGATAGGGATTATAGAGGATTGCGACGATCTTTAGACCATACAGTAGAAATTCGGCAAATGTTTCAATCCCTGATAGGGATTATAGAGGATTGCGACTAGGAATAGTGTTATACCCATTCGGTTTGAAGCTGGTGTTTCAATCCCTGATAGGGATTATAGAGGATTGCGACGTTTAATTTTTTCAGGTTTTTTGATTTATCAAGACAAAGTTTCAATCCCTGATAGGGATTATAGAGGATTGCGACTTCCAAATTGCAGATTCAAAAATTGTTGTGCGAGGTTTCAATCCCTGATAGGGATTATAGAGGATTGCGACGCAAATAGAGGAGATACAGCGATCGCGGGCTGAAAGTTTCAATCCCTGATAGGGATTATAGAGGATTGCGACTCATTAACGGAGGAATGCAATGGAAGACATATTGAGTTTCAATCCCTGATAGGGATTATAGAGGATTGCGACTTCTTGAGTTCGCCGCTAGTAGGATCTAAAAATTCGTTTCAATCCCTGATAGGGATTATAGAGGATTGCGACGAATTTATGGAAATCTTGCTTAAAAGTTGATTATGTTTCAATCCCTGATAGGGATTATAGAGGATTGCGACACTCTGCGGTTATTTTTGTAATGTGTTTAAGTTTAGTTTCAATCCCTGATAGGGATTATAGAGGATTGCGACTGCAGACCTCTGAAACGCTTGCGGTATTTAGTTTTCAAGGTTCGATGGCGACTACCTCCTCTAAATATAGCATTTCAGCCCTCGGTTTTGGCAACCCCTCTCCCACAAAAACGCCTCAAATCCTTTCTGAATAAGCCTTTCAGCCATGGCGACCACCCCCTGATCCGCGAAAAAGGCTGTATCCCTTACCCCATAAGGATTACAGCCTCAAATTTTGACTCCTCAAAAAAAACACCTACTGGTAGTCGCATCAGACAAAGAAAATCGAATTATCCTGAAGCGGTTCGCCGCCGATGCGCTCAACCTTTCCTTGACAACAGCCACAGAGGAAATAAAAGCAAATACTGTCCTAGTCTAGCTTAATCACCTGTCAGACACCAGACGCGATCGCAACTTAGCCTACTCGGTATCACTCAAACTGCACTCCAACACACTCTACTGCATCCACTGCCCCATACCCACCACTTGACAAAAAAACGTAGGGGCGCATGGCGTGCGCCCATAAAATCGACATGTTAGTGTAAAGCCAATCAATTTAAAGTCAGCTTAGTTAACCCCTTTAGTTCAGTGATATTCAACTCCTCTTACTTGTGCAAAATAGCCTCTTTCAATGTTGAGATGCGCTCAAGTACGCTGTTGATTTCCTCTTGTGTGAGTCCATATTCAGCCAGTGATTCAGCCAAGTGATTGGCTATTGCTTCAAAGTGTTCGGCTTGTAAGTCTAATCCAGCGTGAGCTCTTTCCATTGAGCGTCCACTGTATTGATTTGGCCCCCCCAACGCATGGGAAACAAAAGCGGTTTGATGACGCCGTTGCTTTTCCATATCGGTGTGAGCAAAAAAGTCATTAACGATGTCGTCTGCTAAAACGCGCTTATAAAAATCATCCACAATTTGAGCAACAACTGGCTGTCCACCTAGCTTTTCGTATAAGTTGAGGGTTGGTGATGTAGGCATATTCGTTTCTAAAACTTAGCAATTTACACTTAGTATTTTATCACGGTGTTGAATGACTTTACATCTCTCTAGGGTACAGCAATAGCGGAGTGACGTATCTTGCTGTAAGTTGGATTAAAACAACTATTCTTATATTAATTTAAAAGAATAAAAAAGTCCAGATTATAGAGACATGCATATCATGTCTCTATAATCTGGAAATAAAAGGCTTTCCTAATGCTGTCTTGGGTATCATTCCCCCCGAAAGACCCAAAGTAATGCTTTATCCGTTGGCTGAGTTTTGATGAGGAAGAACTAACTCGGAGTTAGAATTACCAGACTGAGAATTTCCGGTTGTATCCGTTGGTAGAGGAGAATTGCGGAACATTAATGTATAGATATCAGTGGGCATTTCGATATTTGCCTGTTGCAGTGCTTCTTTTATACTTTGACTGACTTGAGATGTCATCGTCAAAAACCCTAATCGCCGCGAATCCACCCAAAAGCGTACTTCCAGATTCACCGTACTCGCCGCTAACTCCATTACTAAAATTTCGGGAGGCGGTTCTTTTTCTAACCCTGGAAGTGCAGACAGAGTAGTTTTAATTACTTGTTTAGCATGGCTAATATCGGCATCATAGTCAATACCAACCATAATCGAACTACGACGGCGTGGCGAAGCCGTATTATTAATAATACTGGCAGAAAATACTTCTTGATTCGGAATATACACTAACCGCCCATCATAGGTTCTCATCGTGGTTGCCCGGAGGTCAATCTGAGTAATCGTACCCTCATAATCACCAATAACCACCTGATCATTAATACCAAAAGGTCGGGCAGCGAGTAAAATTACCCCAGAGATATAATTACTCAAAACATCTTTGAGACTGAAACCAATCGCCACACTGGTGAGTCCCAACGCCCCTAATAAGGCACCAAAGTCTAGTCCCAAAACCCCTAGGGCAATGACTGAACCCAGTACCCAGACTCCACCATAGCCCAAGCGTCCAATCAGAATTTCTGTACTGCGATCGCCTTCCGTTTGTTGCGCCCAACTAAAGCCAATAAACCGCACCCCTTTCGCCACTCCCCAGGTAATCCCAACCACAACCAGCGCCCCTAATAAAGAGGGGAGATTCGTTATAATATCCCGTAAAAGTTGCCGTACTGTTCCATAAAGACGCTGTCCCACATCAATTGCTAGAGGCGGTTTTTTAATTGCCTGCTCCAGTTGTTCTGCCCATCTTTCGGCTAAGGCTTCCACAGACAAACCAAAATCTTGGGCATCTTGCTGAGTAACAGTCATTAATACTCGATTATTCAATCGCAACGTTGCCACTTGGCGAGGGTCATCTGGATTCACTGTCACCTGTCCCAAAGTTTCCGATTGTGCCAAAAGACTATTAATCCGCCGATTGATAATTTTTGCCCGTTCTCTTGCACCCAAATCCGCAAGGCTACCCACTTGGAAAACAGGTTTACCTCGAACTAAAATATCGGAAAAATAGACTTCACTATCAGGATTACCCAGGGGTGAATTCGCGGACGCTGGTATAGGAACCATCTCGTCTTGGGCGACACTCCGGTGAGGACTAGCCAAGAAAAGAAATCCAGTAGCAAAGACGACAAGGGTGAATCGACGTGAACCGTTAAGTAGGATTTTCATAAGAAGGTCAGTTTTCAGCCAAAACAGATTACATGACCCATCCCTCGTTTGACTTCTAGCTACAGACAGGTTATAACTCAGTCCGCGCAGGCGGACGAAAGTTTGTGTAGCAGCGATTTCAATCGCCTCTTGCTCGTTGGGTTTCGTTCCTCAACCCAACCTACAAATGTGACATGCTTCCCTGTTCACAAATTGACAATGGATAATGAACAATGGATAATGACCCCTCCTTAAAAGAAGAGGATTGAAATTCAGGAAAATCTTTTTTAATTTCTTCGTAAACGAAGAGGTCTTAGACCCAATTAATCAATTGTCAATTATCAATTATTAATTATCCATTGATAAGGATTCAATTCCGATGCCAACGAGTGACACCACCGGGTTGATCAATCAGCGTAATCCCTTGGGCTTTCAGTTCATCCCGGATGCGATCGCCTTCCCCAAAATCCTTCCGTTTCCGCGCCTCAGTACGTTGCTGAATCAGCGCCTCAACCTCCGTATCACTTAACCCACTCGTCGATTCCTGACTGATTTCCTCCCCTTGCGCCTCAAGTCCAAACACCTGCGCCAGTTCCACCAATGTATGCCATTGAGCCTCTAATTCCTGGGGCGATGTCCGGGTTTTCCCTTCATGCACCAAAATATTCCCCTCACGCCCCAACTCTTTTGCCAGTTCAAATAATACAGCTAACCCCTCCGCAAAATTAAAATCATCATCAACAGCGGCTTGGAAGCGTTCTAAAACAGAATTTTGCCGTTTATCAGAGTCTTGCCACCCCAGTTGTTTACCATACTGATCACCAAAGAGCAATCCATCTTTCAACGTATGCCAACCATTCGTCGCCGCCGCCAAAGCATCATCGGTAAAATCTAAAGGCTTGCGATACTGTGCCTGCAGGACAAACAGCCGCACCGCCATCGGATCAGTCGCGCGATCAAGTAAATCCCGAATGGTAATAAAATTACCCAAAGATTTAGACATCTTTTCACCATTCACAATCACCATCCCCGTATGTAACCAGTAACGCGCCAAAGGTTGACCTGTCACCGCTTCCGACTGGGCAATTTCATTCTCGTGGTGCGGAAAAATTAAATCAGATCCCCCCGCATGAATATCAATCGTTTCACCCAGATTGTCCCGAATCATCGCGGAACACTCAATATGCCAGCCAGGACGTCCCGCCCCCCAAGGGGATTCCCAGGCAGGTTCTCCGGGCTTAGAACCCTTCCACAGAGCAAAATCAAAAGCGTCTTTTTTCTTCGCCGCCTCTGAATCCTCTACCTCAACTCGCCCACTAGCCCCCGCTTGCAACTCATCTAACTTGCGTCCAGACAACTTACCATACTGATCAAAACGACGCACGGCATAATAAACATCTCCGGCGGCGGGGTAGGCGTAATTTTTTTGTTCTAAATCAGAAATTAGTCGTTTAATCCCATCCAGACAATGCGTCGCCCGGGGATAGGCATCCGCATCATTCACATTCAGCCGCGCCATATCCTCAAAATACGCCTGAATGAAGCGTTCAGAGACAGCCTCCATCGATGTCCCCTCTTGTCGCGCCCGATTAAGGATTTTATCGTCAATATCGGTAAAATTCTGCACGTAGTTCACATCATAGCCGCGCCATTGTAGATAACGACGGGCAGTATCCCAGATAATGCAGGTTCTAGCATGACCCAAATGGCAATAGTCATAGGTGGTGATGCCGCAGCAATACATCCGCACCTTATCAGTCTCTAAGGGGGCAAATGGTTCTTTGCGACGGGTGAGAGTATTGTACAGGGTTAAGGTCATGGCACAACAACAGTAAACTCAGTCGTGAGCAGATACGCGATAATGAGAAAGGATTGGCATATCCAGCGTACAGCTTGATGTCTTATTGAATCACACCTGTACGGTATCTTCCTATCGTAACGTGGGGGGGAGAGGGGGAGCTATAGAACCCCATCCTCAACGCAACGAAGTGGAGTAGGGTGGGGATGCCTTCACTCCCCCAAGTAAAAAGCAGATATTCAATATGCCTGCTTTTTACAATCTCTCCCGTCAGATGCTAGGATATCCGACATAGATTTTAAGTGACCATGCTAGTATTCGAGGCAAAATTACGAGGAACAGACGAGCAATACGCCATCTTAGACGAGATGATTCGTACTGCGCGTTTTGTGCGTAATTCCTGCCTTAGATACTGGATGGATAACATTGGGGTCAATAAGTACGACCTCAATAAATATTGCCGAGTACTCAGAGAACAATTTGAATGGTGCAAAAAACTTTCAGCTCAAGCTTGTCAAGGGTCTGCTGAAAGGGCTTGGAGTACCATAGCTCGGTTCTTTAATAATTGCAAAAAAAAGGTTCCAGGCAAGAAAGGATTCCCCAAATTCAAGAAACATCAAACTCACGGCTCAGTAGAGTACAAAGTTGATGGATGGGTATTATCGGATGACCGATTAACCATTACATTTAGGGATGGATTTAAAGCTGGAACTTTTAGGATGTGGGGAACTCGTGACTTGCACTTTTATCAAAAAGAGCAGATTAAACGAGTACGTGTTGTGCGTCGGGCTGATGGATATTATATCCAGTTTTCCATCAACCAAGAACGAACCGAAAAACACGAACCCACTAATCGGATGGTAGGGATAGATGTTGGTTTAAACCATTTCTACACTGACTCTGATGGCAACAAAGTAGAGAACCCTAAATTTTTGAGAAAGGCTTCAAAAACCTTAAAACGCGCACACAAGCGTGTTTCTCGTAAGACTAAGGGTTCCAAAAATCGTCTTAAAGCCATTAAGCGGTTAGGTAAAACGCATCTCAAGGTATCAAGGCGGCGTAAAGACTTTGCGGTAAAGACTGCAAGGGCGCTTGTCCAGTCGGCAGACTTGGTAGCCATTGAAGACCTAAAAGTACGCAATATGGTCAAAAATCACCATCTAGCCAAATCAATATCTGATGCTAGTTGGACATTGTTTAGGCAATGGTTGGAGTATTTTGGAAAAGTATTTGACGTACCAGTGATTGCTGTTGCGCCTGATTACACTTCTCAGGATTGCTCCAATTGCGGACAACTTGTCAAGAAAACCTTGTCCACTCGCACTCATCAATGCCCACATTGCGGATATATTAATGACCGAGACACCAACGCCGCCATTAACATTTTGATGAAAGCGTTGCGAGGTCTTGCACAACTACCGTCGGGCAGACGGAAAGTTACGCCTGGGGATGAGATGACCCCCTGCTCTTGTGGGGAAACCCAAAGGAGTAAGGTTGCTCGACGAGCCAGGAAACCCCATCAGTAATGATGGGAATCCCCACCCTCAGCAGATCCTTCGCAGGCTCAGGAGGGTGGGGAGGATGTCAAATTCTGACGTTTAAAGACAGTTCAACATAGTGCCTTATGCAATCAATCACAACTCAGTCTGCATCCGACCCAACCCTGGACGCTCCGAAACATGGCTTACCTGTGACGATTATTACAGGATTTCTCGGTAGCGGCAAAACTACGCTGCTTAATCATATCTTGAGCAACCAAGAAGGTGTCAAGACTGCCGTTTTAGTCAATGAGTTTGGGGAAATCGGCATTGATAATGAACTCATTGTTACCACCGGGGATGACATGGTGGAACTGAGTAATGGTTGTATTTGCTGCACCATTAATGAAGATTTAGTCAATGCCGTTTACAAGGTGCTCGAACGGGAAGACAAGGTGGATTATCTGGTGGTAGAAACCACAGGATTAGCAGATCCCCTGCCTGTAGCACTCACCTTTCTGGGAACAGAACTGCGAGACATGACTCGCCTAGATTCAATTGTCACAACGGTAGACTGTGAGAATTTTAGTTTGGATCTATTCAATAGCGAAGCGGCATATAGCCAAATTGCTTACGGCGATATCATTCTACTCAATAAAATCGACTTGGTTGATGAAGCCGATGTAGACGCATTGGAGGTGAGAATTCGCGAAATTAAAGAAGGGGCTAGGATTATTCGCACCACTCAATCCCAAGTGCCATTACCGCTGATTTTAAGTGTGGGGTTGTTTGAGTCAGATCGGTATTTTGATGAGTCATCGGAGCATGACCATGAGCATCACGATCATGAGCATCACCATGACCATGATTGTGAGCATGAGCATCACGATCATGAGCATCACCACGATCATGATCACTCCCATCACTTAGAAAATGATGGGTTTACCTCGATTTCCTTTCAGAGTGATAAACCTTTCAATATTCGGAAGTTTCAATATTTCCTGGACAATCAACTGACAACGAATATTTTTCGGGCTAAGGGAATTCTCTGGTTTGATGAAAGTCCAAATCGCCACATTTTCCACCTCAGTGGTAAGCGGTTTAACATTGAAGATGATCGGTGGAAAGGGGAGAAGAAAAATCAATTGGTGCTGATTGGTCAAGATTTAGACCATGATAAGTTGTACCAGCAGCTTGAAAATTGTCTCTGTTTACCCTCGGAAAATCGCGGTAAGGGATTTGGCAAATAGGGTGTTCTGTCGGGGTTGGTTGTGAAGTATCAGTAGAGGTAGGACAATTTAAGCTACAGCCCTCACCCCCAGCCCCTCTCCCAAGCTTGGGAGAGGGGAGTTAAGAGGGAAGCCGTGTCTGGTAAGTGGAATCATGCGATCGCGTTTCTGCTTGCCTTACCCAGAAGCAGTTGCATCTACTCAAAAAGCCCCCCTTTTGAAGGGGGGTTGGGGGGATCTAAACTGTCGCAACCCACGCAAAAATCCCCAATACCTCATCCAAATTCAAAAGGTTCAAAGGTAATCCAAAGATGTTAAGGTCGCGAGAGCCGTCAAATTTGTCCTAACCTTTATGGCGACAGCTATAACAATAGTGCTTCAAGTGATTATGGCAAATCCTCGCCAACTTGCATTCCTCGCCCTACGAGATGTCCACAGCCACGGTGCATTTACAGATATTGCATTAGATCGAGTGCTTCGTAACGCTACTCTCAACCGTGCCGATCGCGCTTTGTTAACTGATTTAGTCTATGGTACTACCAGACAAGCCCGCACCCTTGATGCCTTAATTGACCAACTGGGTAAGAAAAAAGCCCACCAGCAGCCCCCCGACTTGCGCCTAATTCTGCATCTGGGCTTATACCAATTACGCTATCTGCAACGCATTCCCCCTTACTCCGCCGTTAATACCAGCGTAGAGCTGGCTAAAGCCAATCAATTAAAAGGATTAGCTGGGGTAGTTAATGGGGTGCTGCGACAGTACACACGTCTGAAATCCAATCCCCAATCCCATGATCCCTTGCAGTTACCCCCCCACCCCATCCAGCGCCTGGGTACTCTCTATAGTTTTCCCGACTGGATAATCGAAGTGTGGTTAAATCAACTGGGAATCGAGGAAACAGAAGCCCTTTGCCAATGGTTCAACCAACCACCAACCCTTGACTTGCGGATCAATCCCTTGAAAGCTTCTATCGATACTGTAGAGACAGCGATGCAAGCCGCAGGTGTTCAAGTTCAGCGCCTTCCCCAGCTTCCCCAAGCCTTACGCCTAAAAGGAAGTACAGGTTCAATACAAAAACTTCCTGGATTCAACGAGGGATGGTGGACAATTCAAGATAGTAGCGCTCAACTCGTGAGTCATTTACTCAATCCCCAACCGAATCATGTTGTCATTGACGCCTGTGCTGCTCCGGGAGGGAAAACAACCCATCTGGCTGAACTTATGTGCGATCGCGGTACAATCTGGGCATGTGATCAAGCCGCTTCTCGCCTGAAAAAACTCCAAGCCAATACCCAACGGCTACAATTACAATCCATTCAAATCTGCACAGGCGATAGCCGCGATTTCCCCCAATTTACCCAGACAGCCGATGCTGTCTTACTCGACGCCCCCTGTTCTGGCTTAGGGACACTGCACCGTCGCCCCGATATCCGTTGGCGTTGTACTCCAGCCAGAGTTCAGGAACTTTCTGTACTGCAAGGCGAACTACTAACTCAGACAGCCACCTGGGTTAAACCTGGAGGCGTGCTAGTTTACGCCACCTGTACCTTGCATACCCAGGAAAATGAAGCCGTGATTCAAGCCTTCCTTGACCTTCATCCCCACTGGTGTACCGATGCACCCCCGCCGACACTCTCCGCTTTTTCTACCCCTCAAGGCTGGCTGAAAGTCTTACCCCATCAGCATCAGATGGATGGCTTTTTTATGGTGAGATTGAAGAATGTAGGAGATTAGCCTTATGTCTTATGTCCTTTGTCCTTTGTTATGGATAGCCATTCCCTTTTTCCTATTCCCTGTTCCCTGCTGATTAGTAAAGATTAGAACGTCTAAGCGCATTTTTGGGAACAGTTCTGATATAGATATAGCAGAAGTTCTTTGTAGAAAAACGTCATGGTTACAGACTCTCATGTCAAACAGCTTGTGAAGATTCTGATTGGTGCGGCTTGGATAGATGGTCGAATTCAGCCAGAGGAACGGGAGTATCTGCGCCGAGTCGCCCAGCAATCCGGTATGGCTGAAGATCCAGACATTCGACCCCTGTTGAATGAACTCAAATCGGTGTCCAGTAACCAGTGTTATAGATGGGTGCAAGAGTATTTGGGTGATCATCCTAGCCAAGAGGATTATCAGGGCTTGATTGAAGCGATTAGTGCCTTAATTTACAGCGATGGCGATGTGGATACTGAGGAAGCTAAACTTCTCACTCGCTTACAGCTTCTCGATCCCGCCCAGACTTCCCCCAAGTCCACTCAGAATAATGTGCTTAAAGCTATTCAAAAGCTCTACCACCGTTGGATTGACCAGCAAACTTAGTCCTTTGTCCTTTGTCATTCGTCCTTGGTTAGGGAACAGGGAATAGGGAACGGGGAATGGGGAACAGGATCAGGTAGAGTGTTGTCTCATGTCCTTCTGGTCACTCATCATTCCCTTTACCTTGCCCCCTTTTTCCCTTGGAGCCTTGGAGTCCTGGAGCCTTGTCTGCACCATCTCCCCCATATTTTCTCCTTTACCCTAAGAGTCGGTAGGGTTTTTTTTATCGGAAACTAATTGTCCTTAATGATCGTCATTATCTTTTAAAATGTTCCCAAATACAGAGACCACGGGAGCATTTTTTTGCTAAAGTTTATCCAATTAATAGGTTGGGAAATTTTAGGAACATCTGGAATCCTAAACTGTCTAGTTATTTAACAAGACGATTTGTGTTGGAGAACGCCTTTAATGTCTAACTTACTTCCCTGGCAATCTGGAACCGCTGCATTTTTAGCCTTTGGATTAACGGCTGGTGCGATCGCTCCCTTCGTCACAGGTGCATCAGCCCTTGCCCAAACCACAAGTTTCTCAGATGTTTCTTCTAGCTACTGGGCTGAAGACTTTATTACAGAATTAGCACAACGGGATATTATTTCCGGTTTTCCGGATGGCACATTCCGACCTGATGCTCCCGTAACTCGCGCCCAGTTTGCGGCTATGCTGCGTAAGGCAAATCAATCCTTTAATAAAGCCAATCAACGGGGAGCAACGAATTTTGTCGATGTTCCTTCAAGATACTGGGCGTATTCTGCGATCCAAGATGCTTATAAAACGGGATTTATAACGGGTTATCCGGGTAGTGTTTTTAGACCCGAACAAAATATTCCTCGTGAACAAGTCTTAGTTTCATTGGCAAATGGCTTAAATTATTCCGCGAATTCAACCAATGTATTAAGTTACTACAATGATGCGTCTAGCATTTCTAGTTGGGCGCGGACGCCAATAGCCGCAGCTACAGAAGAACGCTTGGTGGTGAATTATCCGAACGTTAAATCGTTAAATCCCCTGCGGAATGCTAGTCGTGCTGAAGTCGCTGCATTTATTTACCAAGCCCTAGTGAGTGAAGGGAAAGCGCAAGTTGTCAGTTCTCAGTACGTAGCTGATCCGACGCCTGTTGCTCAAAATTTCACGATTCCTGCGGGTACAACTATTCCAGTTAAGTACATCCGAGAGAAAATTTTAATTGCCCAAGAAGACGAACAATTACCCTTGACGTTAACAGTTGATGCTAATATCACAACCTCTGATGGCAAAGTGCTGATTCCTGCGGGTAGTGAGGTTGTGGGTACGTTGCGTTCAACCAATGGTGGCGCTCAATTTATCGCCGAGAAACTAGTGATGAATGGTAAGCAGATGACTCTTAATGCTTCGTCTGAAGTCGTTACCACAACAGAAACAATAAGTCAAGGTAGTAATACAGGTACTCTGGTCAAAAATGCTGCACTTGGTACAGCGGCGGCGGCGGCGATTTCGGCGGTAACAGGAGATCGAGCGATCGCGACGGAAGAACTGTTGATTGGTGCGGGCTCTGGTGTAGCGTTAAGCTTAATCCAGCGCTTCCTCGGTCGCAACAGTGTTGATCTGATTGTGATTCAACCGGATACCGATTTGGATCTCAAACTAGATGATAACTTAGTCATCAGCGCCAACTAGATCACCATAGTGTAGAGACGTAGCATGCTACGTCTCTACACGTTAACGATGTGTGGCTTTCCAGATAGGTGTTTTCGGTGTTTTTTTACTTCATGATTCAGTAGTTGGTAACCAAACCACAAAGGTTGTTCCCTTGCTTGAGTTCTCCCCCGAACTTTGAATCGCTGCGTCTAACTGAGATTGTGTCCACAGTGACTGCGCCGGACTAAATACCTCGATTTGACCCTGCATTTGTTCAATGAGTGCTTTGGCGATCGCTAGCCCTAAACCACTCCCTGGAATCCCTGTGTTGGCTTGTATTCCCCGATAACGCCGCTCAAATAAATGCTCGATGTCTTGGGGCGCAATCCCTAAACCCGTGTCAGTAATCGCAATTCCCACCATTGTCCTCGTCTCATCATCGGGTTGAGCCACACCTGCTTCCACATCAATTTGTCCCCCGGCTGGCGTGTATTTTAAGGCATTGTCAATTAAATTATTCAAGACTTCTCGTAACGCCTTAGCATTACCCCGAACAGGGGGTAAGTTTTGGGGAATTGAATAGCGTAATTCTAAACCACGTTCTCCTGCGATCGCTTGGGCACAAATGAGCAGGGGTTCTAATACTTCAGTGACAGTGAACGACTCGATAATTAGGGTTTTGCCCGGAAGCAGAGGAATGGCTGGTGCGTCTTTGTCCGGTTCTGAGTTAACGACAGAAGCTATTTTCCCATTCTCGTCGGGTTCGGGGAGTGGACAAGTCGCCGCGCTAGCTAACGCGGGTAAGGTTAGGGGTTCACTTGTCGGTGCATCCTGATCTAAGCACTCGTCAAAATCTTGCAATAAATCTTTCAAGCGATCGCTCTCCCGCACAATACTAGCTGCAACGTTATGATTTTGATCATCGGGTTGCAGTCGATTAAGTAGCAGCTTGCCAAAGGTTCGCAAGGCGGTTAAAGGATTGCGAAATTGATGCAGGATATCATCAAGCCGATCCCGTTGCTGTGCCTTTAGACGGCGTTGCTGAGTCCATTCCTGCTCAAACCAAGCCCGACGCCGATCCATTAAGTAGGCAAGTGTCAATGTCCCAGCTATGCGTTCAATCGCCGTTTGTTCTTTGTCATTCCACGGTCGATCCTCGCGACTTGTCACTAATAATCCCATGACTACTCCTTCATGGATCAGGGGCAAAACTATTTGCCGTCCTTGAGATAAGGTATAGTTGTCCTGATCAAGTGAGGTGGAATCTGGGATAGGGTGATCGTCACAGGGTAGAGGTAAAAGGCGAGGTACAGCTTCAGCCAGGCGGGGAATTGTGTCCAGTGAACTGACGCGATCGGGCAATGCTAACTCAGCATCGTCCTCTTCCCAGATTGCCGCTTCTGGATAGACTACTACCGGAATCAGTTTAGGTTGCGCGGCTTCGTCTAGCTCATCTGTTGTTAAATATACCGCACTCAACGCCGCGCCTAGACTTTGAGTGAGGACTCCGACCTGTGATTGACACAAGGCGACAAATTCTGAACTAGCAGGAATGAACATGAGGATTGCGTGATCACCACCAGAGGGCTTTTACAACAGAACTCACAAAAGGTTCCTCTTCTATAATGTCGAACAATTGACATAACTGGCTATCGCCCCAAGGATATAGGATGAAATGGGGAATAGGGAACTCTTAACAGGGAACAGGATCATGTATAGTGTTGGCTTGTGTGGTTAACTCACCACTTCCTCCTCTTTCTCATCTTTCTCATCTTTCTCATCTCCCTTGCCCCCTGCACCCCTGCACCCCTGCCTCTGGAGCCTCTCTAGTGCAAGAAGGCAGAAATAACGCCAACAGCTAACATCTCCCCCAGCTCCCTCAGCTCCCCCAGCTCCCCCAGCTCCCTCAGCTCCCCCTGCTTCATCGTATCTACGAAGCTGCTCAAGTATTTCCGCCGCGCCTCTCTAGGAGTTCTTTGTTAAGTTTTTTAACAAAAAATTAATTTTTATGGTAGTTATTGGGGCGGGATCATCGCTCAAACCCTTTTTCAAACTTAGCCTTGAGACATTTTAGGTATATCTATCAGATCATAAAAAGATATTGATATTTCAGACTCAAGCAGATATACTTACGACGGCTTTTGTAACTAGCATTACAACTGTCGGCAAAAAGAGGAGGTAAAGAGGTTGGCAAGAAGACGTAAGCGCAAGAGTCGCCGCCGCCAAGAGGGGCGCAAAATCCTAGAGCATGTGCCTCAGTATAATATAGAAAGCGGTGAAGATAAACCGGTTACAGCAGCACGTAAATATATTCAATCAGCCGGGATTATTCCGCCTGCTTTGCTACTAGTTAAGCGAAATGAGCATACGACAGACCGTTATTTCTGGGCAGAAAAAGGTTTATTTGGCGCTCAATATGTTGAGGAAAACCATTTTCTATTTCCCAGTCTGCGGGTGGTTGAGGCTCCCGTAGAAAAGGCTGTAGTTGCGGCTCAAAGTCTCTGACAGAGCCAAATCTTACGAATTGACCAGTGCTTTGACACTTGTCAAGAGGCAATTCATTTCATTCCTGCTAGGGGGGTGGGATGAATTGCCTAATTTTTTATGAAGGCAGATGAAAGGTGTCCTACCGGGTAGCTTGAATGTAGTGGGGCGCAGACGGATCGTCGATTTGACAGCGTTTTCTCAGGAAATAGTGCAGACGCGATCGCAAGTTTGGTGCATGTATTTTTGTAAAAATCAGAATATTTTTTTGACAAAGTATAGTAAAATACATACCCTGTGTAGGGGCGAGTCGCTGGACTAGGGTTCACGAGACAGCTTATTACTGTACTTGACTCGCCCTAAAGATGGTTCACATCAAGCACCTTGCCCTATCGAGAAGGGTGCAAGATTTAGGGTTTACCAATGCCAGATTTGATCGTAATTCCCAAATAACCCGGGCAAATCCTGACAGGCGACGTGAGTCAAACCGTCAATCATTTTTCCTTCAGGAATCCCACGAGATTTCACATCATCTACCACAATATACACCGTAATTCCCTTCTCGATTGCCCGCCGCAAATCTTGATCCAGTTTAGGTGGCTGGGTTTGTGGCTTATCCCCAAACATAAGTCCAGACGCATCTTGCCCACTCACGGCATAATTCACCGCATTTCCCCTCAACAAAATATCTAAATCAGCACCGGCAGCTCTCATCGCTTGGCAAATCCAAACCGAGGGATCATCTTGTTCTTCAATCGTACAGCGATAAGCGGATTCAACTATTTGTAACGCTTTCATCTTACTATCCCTAATCCTTCCTACTTCGTCGCAATAATTAACGTTCCATCCGACTCACTCGCCCATTTCCATAAATCACTCGGCGCACCACGACGACAGCCATCAATCGCATCTTCTACCCCTCGCTCATCCACACAAAGCCCGCAATTAATCCAATCTAATTGACACCCCTTTGCTTTCGCTTTTTCCTGGAGTGCGGCAATCCAATCTTTAGTTAAAGGATGATCTTCTTCCTCCACGCCTCTACCATGAACCGCATTCGCGTGGGGTTTTTGATGAGCAAAGGCTAAAGACACTGCCCCTTCATAAGCAAAAACATTCACATTATACCCTCGCTCAATTGCCTCATGAATCATCCGAAACGCCGTGGTAGTCCTTGCTTGTTCAAAAGGACCATCCATAATCGAAAAGGTTAAGGTTTTGGTACTCATTTTTTACTTATCTTCAGTTACAGCCAAATCGTTTTTTGTCCTTGAGCCATGGCATCAACCACAGCCGCAATGCTAGCCACTTGCACACCATCGCTTAGTTCTGTCTGTGAGATACCGCGTTCTCTCAGAGAAAAATCATCTGCCAATACGTTGACAGTGTTGAGATTGGCTAAACCATTCGCTACCGAAGCACGAGCGGCTAATACGCCATTTTCCACCAGAAACAAGGTGGTTTCATTTCCAGCATTGGCTAAATCTGATGCCAACTGATAATTTTGACTCACTTGGGTTGAATCAAAGGAACTCCTCGATTCAATTAAAAAATACTTTGCCATTCTGTTTGGCTCTCCAACCGATTGAATTAGTCAAATCAAGCACTAATAATGCCAGGACTCCCAACTATAATACAGGTTTAATCTATTGGCAAGATTGATTTTAATCCACGTTTTTACGCATTTGTCAATCTTTTAATTTTAAAAAATGTTTATTTTTTAATCGGTCATGTTCAATTATGTTTATTTTTGTGTAGAAGTGGTGATTCGTCATTAGACAGGGAACAGGGAACAGGGAATAGAAATTTTGTCGGCTATCTCCCTCATTTTCCCCATCTTCCCCCGCTCCCCCAGCTTTCTCTACACCTGTGCACCTCAGCACCCCTGCACAATTAGATTAGATGGCGAAGACAGCGCCTACTACGAACCGCGCACTTTCCCTGGAAGGAAAAACGGCAAACCGTCCTGATCACAACGTTTTGAGCCAGAAAAACAACCACAGAAATCAAAATGAAGGGAACATAATCCCTGTCCCCGGGGTTCTAAGATGTTCAGTGTTCAGGGATAATTCCTGGCAATTGATGGAGTGGTGTAGAAACGTAGACGGCTACGTCTATGTACCCTCACCTACAGAGCTGACTTATCGCGCCGCCATAACCCGCATCATGTTATCTTGCTCAATTAGCGATCGCGCTTTGCTCATGCTCTCTCACGATGCCCAGATTGTAAAGGCTTGCAGACGATGAAACAAATGAATCCTTGGCAGAAGCAATCCCTAGCCATGCTCACCATCGGTGTGATGGCGATGGGTAATGTCATGACTCCCAGCATCGCGAGGGCGACAACGGCGGCTAATTTAACCAAAAGCGCCGACTCGATTGAAATCTTTGTTCCGCCTCCAGAACGTCGAACAAGTGGCGTTTGCCCCGATTTTTTGGGATTTTATATCGACTCAATCATTAATCGCCCTAATTTAGCGGGGGGTAAATGGGGAATTATCGTGGAATCGGTATCGAATCCTGGGATTTCCTACAGCCACAACGCCAATCAATTTCTTATCCCCGCATCCAATAACAAACTCTTTACCACAGCCGCCGCTTTACAAAGGCTAGATTCGCAAGCCTTAATTCAATCGAAATCGTTAGATGAATGGGTGACAGTCACCAACCAGAGAAGCAGTAACAGCTATGCGGATAGCCTACTGCGTTACATTGGTGGACCTTCTGCCGTGAAGCAGATTTTAGCACCCTTAGGTGTTGACCCGAATAGTTTTCGTCAAGTTGATGGCTCAGGTTTATCCCGGCAGAATGTAGCCACACCGCAAGCATTAATCGCGACATTAAAAGCGATGATGTATGCCAAGGGAAATGATTTATTTTATCGTTCCTTACCCGTTGCCGGTGTGAATGGAACCCTGAGAAATCGCTTGCAGTTACCTGAAACTCAAGGCAGAATTCGGGCGAAAACGGGGACATTACGAGGAGTAAGAAGCCTGTCTGGGTATTTGGAACATCCCTATTATGGGACGATTTTGTTTAGCATTATGGTGAATCAACCGTCTCAATCGGGACAGGTATTAGTTGGGGCGATTGATGAAATTGCCTTGCGCTTGGCTCAGTTAACACCTTGTCAGTAATCTTTGCTGTCAGTAGTCAGACGAAATAGTCTTAGTCCGCGCAGGCGGACGAAAGTTTGTGTAGCTGCGACTTCCTCCTCGCCAAGGCAAAAAGGGGGTTTCCTTGCTGAAAAAGTTAGTTAGGCTAGAAACAGCACAATCTTTCATCCATTAATTTTATGGCAAGGGAACCGGTAATTAAAGTCGAAAAGCCTGTTTCATTCTGAAAAAAAGCGATAAAATCCAATCTTAAAGGAACAATTATTGAGGGTAAGGATATAAAAAAATTCACTTAAAGTGCGAACTGAAGACAGCGATAAATCTTAGCCCTGAACAACTCACAAATCTGATACTGTAACCCCTCCGCCCAACTAATACATTTGCTCAATAACACCTTAGAAAAGGGCGGGTTTACTAACATCCGGTAAAAAAAAGACGATAACCATAAAACCCGCCCCTACATTGATATCAGAAACTTTCCTCACCGCCAACCCCTCTGCGAACCTCTGCGCGAACCTCTGCGTTCCTCTGCGTTAAAAAAGCAAACCCTCCCACCTCTCAACCCTAAAAAAAAGCGCGATCGCAAGCAAATTCTATAATCAATCTAAACAGCACCAACCTTATATCTCCCACTCTCAACTATGAAACTATTTCCCCTTTCCCGAAATCACCGCCTAATTATCACTACCCTAATCAGCCTCTGTATCATCCTACTTAACTGTTTCAATTCTCCCCTCCATTCCACAGCAACCAACCCCCCAACTGAACTCTTTAACCAAGTCTGGCAAACCGTCAACGATAACTTTTATGACCCCAACTTTAACGGCATCAACTGGCAAACCATCAAAGACGAATATGAACCCCAAATCCGCCCAACCCAATCCAGGGAAGCCGCCGCCACCCTGATCAATCAAATGCTTTCTGAACTCAACACCTCTCACACCCACCTCTACATACCCAACCAACCCGCCTACTACCAAGTCTTAGGAATCTTTGCACCCAGAAACCGCGACTTACGCCAGCAACTCAAACCCTTCTTTCCCAATGGCAAAATAGAATATACTGGCATTGGTATCGTTACCAAAACTATCGACAACCAAACCTTTATCAGCGCCATTCTCGAAGGAAGCCCAGCCGCTAAAGCCGGATTAAAGGTAGGCGATCGCATCCTGAGTGTAGATAATCGCCCATTCCAACCCATTGAATCCTTTGCCGATCAAGCTGGTACTCCTGTACCAATCCTAATTCAGCGATCGCAAAATCCCAAAAGCCAGCAAAAAATCACCGTCACCCCTAAACTGCTGGATACAACCACCATGTATCTCGACGCCATGGACGCCAGCACAGAGATAATTGAACAACAAGGTAAAAAAATCGGTTATATTCATATCTGGTCTTACGCCAGTGATGACTATCAAGAAAAGCTTGAGGAACAACTCATCTATGGTCGTCTCAAACAAGCAGACACTCTAGTCGTAGACTTAAGAGACGGATGGGGAGGTTCACCCCTCACCGCCCTGAACATCTACACCGCTCCAAATCTCAGCTTAACCGCTATTTCCCGGGATGGCACGCCATATACTCACTACGCCGGCTGGAATAAACCCGTCGTCATGATTGTCAACGAAGGAAGCCGCAGCGCTAAAGAAATTCTGGCTTATGGTTTCCAGAAATTCGATATCGGACCCGTTGTCGGTACGCCAACCCCTGGCGCTGTAGTGGCGGGGCGTGCATTTCTCATGTCAGATGGTAGCTTGCTTTACGTCGCCGTCGCTGATGTCTACGTGAATGGAGACGAACGACTCGAAGGGAAAGGCGTAACACCGGATATCTTGGTTCCCTTCTCTCCAGAATACGCCCAAGGCGCTGATCCCCAAAAAGAACGGGCGCTAGAGGTGGCGCTGGAAGCCGTTACCTAATTAGGATCTGCTGAATAAGTCTGGTGGAGGGAGCTGGGGAAGCTGGGGAAGCTGGGGGAGCTGGGGAAGCTGGGGAAGCTGGGGAAGCTGGGGGAGCTGGGGAAGCCATAGTACATTTTCCCTGATAGCTAAGGGTTTGGGAGTTGTGCAGCAAGCCCTAATCACCAATCCCCAATATCTTCAAGCGCCTGTCGCAAATCATCCCCAATTTCTTCAGCACATCCTTTAACCGGTTTATGACAGTAATCCGCCACCGCTAATGGCGAACCAATACGAATATCAACATCGCACCCCCAGTGGGGTACAGGTTGACTGTAATGAATCCGAATCGGTACAACTTTAACCCCTAAACCCGGTTGCTCCTTTTCTGCATGGAGCGCTATTCGAGCCAATCCCGGTTCTAGGGGTTGAATTTCTTCTGTGCGAAAAATATCGCCTTCAGGGAAAATCACCAAAACTTTTCCCTGTTCTAATAACTCAATCCCATGACGCAAACTGGAAACTCCCGGACGCTTGGGATCAACTGGAAAACCGCCTAAACGACGAATAAACCAGCCTTGCACACCTTTCATTTCATCAACCGACACCATAAACTGCAACTCCCGTCCGATAATATCTCGACCTGCGGCGTAGGCTAACGTCAGCGCATCCCAGCGAGAACGATGGGTGGGTGCAAAGATAACTGGACTGTCTTTGGGTAAATTCTCCCGTCCTTTGACCTCAATTTTGCCAAAGTAAATGGGCAAAACCAGGTAACGTCCTAGGGGATAAACTAAGCGCACTAACCACGGTGAAATATGAGAGGTGATTGCATCTTGCTTGGTAGGTGGGGAATGCTCTTGAGTTTTGTCGGGAGATTCAGTCGGGCTCATTGTGGCAATCGATGATGTGTAAGCCAATAAAATTTTATTACAGCTTTACCTTAGGTGTTATGACCTAGCCTATCCTCTACCTAAAGGTTGATGAAGTTAGTTCGTAGTAAGGGCTTTAGCCCTTATCAAGGGAGGCAGAGACTGGACTAGGGCGGGTTTTGTTGTTCATTTATTGGTGGCTATCTTAATTTTGCGGCTAAATCCGCCCCAACAATCGACTGTAATTGATCAAAAATCTGCCTGTTGAATGGTGCAAGACTTTCTGCAACTATGCAACCTTCAAGTCAGGTACAGATACTTAAACAACAGTATGTCTTATAATTACGAACTCTTAGTCATTGGTGCAGGGTCTGGCGGTCTGGCGGCGGCGAAACGAGCCGCTGCTTACGGCATCAGCGTTGCTTTGGTTGAAAAAGAATCCATCGGTGGTACTTGTGTCAATCGTGGCTGCATTCCTAAAAAATTAATGGTCTATGCGGCTGATTTTGCTTTACAAGATAAACTGGCAATTAGCTATGGTTGGAGTGAATGTCAACGGCAGATCAATTGGTCACAATTTCTCAGCAAAGTCCACTACCATATCGATAAACTGAATCAATCTTATCTGCAAACCCTGGAGAAGGCGGGAATAGACCTAATTCGCGGTCAAGCCACATTTGTGGATGCTCATAGGATAACCGTAAACGATCGCCAAATTACCGCCAATAAAATTATTATTGCAGTGGGCGGACATCCCATCGTGCCAAACATCCCTGGTAAAGAGCATGGGATTACCTCCCGCGAAATGTTTCACCTGCAAGAGTTGCCCAAACGACTGGCAATTATTGGCGGCGGCTATATTGGTGTGGAATTTGCCAGTATGATGGATGCTTTGGGATGTGATGTCACGCTGATGGATGTGGAGGAGTCAATCTTATCAGGGTTTGATCAAGATATCCGCATGGCTGTGCAAAAGAGCTTAAGTCAACGGGGAATTCGGATTTTGACTCAAACGACTGCTAAAGAAATTACCCAAGGAACCGATGGAATCCAACTCAGCTTATCCGGGGACTATCAGGAAACCCTAAATGCTGATACCGTCTTAATTGCCACCAGTCGCGCCCCCAATACTAAAGACTTGGGTTTGGAAAATACTGAGGTTAACGTCACTGAAAAAGGTGTCATTGAGGTTGATGAGTACAGCCGCACGAGTCAGGATACTATTTTTGCCATTGGCGATTGCACCAATCGTATCCCCTTAACCCCCGTCGCCATCGCTGAAGGTCAAGCCGTTGTGGATACGGCGATTGGGAACCAACCTCAGTTTGTCAATTATGACTATGTTCCCTCTGCGGTTTTTACCCGCCCAGAAGCGGCGACTGTGGGAATGACTCAAAGCAAGGCGCGGGAGAAATTTGGTGAATCTGTGCGCTGCTACCACACTGAGTTTAAACCCATGCTTTACAGCCTGAGTGAACAGGAGGAAAAAACGATGATTAAATTAATCGTTGAGGGAGAAAATCAGCGCATCGTGGGCGCTCAGATGGTGGGTGAACATGCGGCGGATATTATTCAAACTCTCGCCGTGGCGATTCGTCAGGGCGTCACCAAGCAAGAGCTAAATGGGACGATTTGTATCCATCCGACTATCGCAGAAGAGGTTCTCACGCTGGAGTAATGGGGAAGCCAATTCAATTCGCAAAATGGTGTTCAAGTACACATTGGTACAGTCGGACAAATGATGTAGCTTGCTTCTGGCTTTGCAAGTATGACGAATGAGGAATGACGAATGACAAATGATAATACTCATCCCCCTATAATTGAGTAAAATCAAGAACAAAGTAGCCCAAATGAGTGCAGCAAATAGCGCTAATAAAATAAAATTCGGCACAGATGGCTGGCGGGGAATCATCGCTGATGATTTTACCTTTGCCAATGTCTGTAAGGTAACTCGCGCGATCGCAAGTTATTTAGATACAGCCTACGGCAAAGACCGCCCCGTTTTAGTCGCTTATGATACCCGATTCCTCGCTGATGAGTTTGCCCGCATGGCTGCTGAGGTGTTGGCAGACTTGGGTTGGACGGTGAAAATTGTCAACCGGGATTGTCCCACACCCGTGATTGCCTATCAAGCGCGTCAACTTAACTCAGCCGGAGCGCTGATGTTTACTGCCTCCCATAACCCCGCTGCCTATTGCGGGATTAAATATATCCCGGATTACGCAGGTCCTGCTACCCCGGAAATCACGGATACGATTGTTTCCAATATTGCTGGAGCAGATGATGCGCCACCTACGGGTAAGCATGGTGATAAGATTTCTACCTTTGACCCGAAACCGGATTACTTGGACTTTATTTACACGCTGCTAGATGTAGAACGGATTCGGCGGGCGCAACTTAATGTAAAATATGATGCCCTCTATTCTACCTCTCGCGGTTATCTGGATGATGTCTTAGAGCATTGCGGCTGTCAGACTGAGGCATTTAACACTACCCGCGATGTCTTATTTGGGGGCGGAATGCCTGAACCCAAAGGGGAGTATCTGGTGGGGTTAAGAGAAGCTGTGACGCGAGATAAGGCAGATTTAGGTCTAGCTACCGATGGAGATAGCGATCGCTTTGGTATCGTGGATGAACAGGGGACTGTGCTAACGCCCAATACGGTGCTGTTGTTACTGGCACGTCACTTGATTAAGAATAAAGGTAAAAAAGGTGCGATCGTCCGTACTGTTGCCACAACTCACCTGTTGGATAACTTTGCCCTGAAAAATGGTCTAGAAACTTACGAGACAGCCGTCGGCTTCAAATATATCGGTCAGAAAATGCGGGAAACTGAGGTGCTGATTGGGGGTGAAGAATCCGGGGGATTGAGCATTATTGGGCATATTCCCGAAAAAGATGGTATTTTAGCCAATATGCTGGTGGCTGAAGCTATTGCTTACGAAGGCAAACCCTTAAGTCAGTTAGTCGAAGAAGCGATTCAAGAAGCTGATGGTCCGGTTTACAACCAGCGCCTGGACTTGCATTTAAACGAGGATCACAAAGCTGCTGTTTTAGAGACTTGCACCAAAAATCCCCCCCAAGATGTGGCTGGGATTAAGGTTAAAGAAGTTGGGCGCAAAGATGGGATTAAACTCTATTTATCAGAAGGAAGTTGGGTGCTACTGCGTCCATCAGGTACAGAACCCCTGATGCGGGTGTATATGGAAACAGATTCTCCCGAAAAGCAAAGCCAAATTGCTGAGGCGATGAAGCAGATGATTCAGCAGATGGAACCTGCGACGGTATAACTAGGGCTTGCTGAATCAGGATTGTAGAGACGTTGCATGCAACGTCTCTACACAGCAAGAGGGGGCGATTGAAATCGCTGCTACACAAACAAAGTCCGCCTGCGCGGACTGAATTATAGAGGATTTCGACTATATATACTTTTAGGCTATTCCTGCCAAAACTGAGTTTCAATCCCTGATAGGGATTATAGAGGATTTTGACCGCCGACCTCTGAAATGCTTGATGTATTTAGCTTTCAATGTTCAGTTCCGAGAGACTGCATCTAATATACCATTTCAGACTTCGACAGACAAGAGACATCTTCAAGAAAAACTCCAAAACCCTCTACTAGCAAGCGTTTCAAGATTTCCGAGATTCTCATTTTCGGGATGGTGTCCTCAAACCCAGAACCAATAAGGGATACAGCCGAAAATTTACTACAGCCTTAAAAAACACCTACCCCTTCTCGGATTTAAGCCCAAAAAATTCAATCATCCCGAAGGGGTTCACCACCGATGCGCTTAACCTTGCATTGAGAACACCACGGAGGCGGTCAAACCGAATGCTATCCGGGTTTAGCTTAACCACTTCGCTCAGGTGGAATGGTACTGACTGGTATGCTGGTGGGCAATGCCCACCCTACGATATATCAAGGGTGGAGGTGAGCTCAAACAGTGCCACTTCGCTCAGGTGCGATCGCCACCCTACGGAGTATCGTCAAACTGGGATCAAATACACTATACTGCATCCACTGCCCTGAAGAGTTGAGCTTGAGATGAAAGCCTTAACTAATCTGCTTACATCTGTAATTGTCGCCGCGTGGATTGCGGCAATTGCTATCCTATCCGTACAAAATGCCACACTTGTATCCCTAAGATTCCTCAATATTGAGTCCATTAAACTCCCTGTGGGAATTGTCTTGGCGTTTAGTGTAGGCATAGGAGTGATTGCTGGGGCAATTATTCCGTGGGTATGGCAGATTCAAGGCAGAAGATAGAGGCGTTAACACCCACTTGATATATTGATTGTACCCCAACGATCGCACCGACAATAAGAACACGACTTCAGGGAGTGTGCCTCACATGACAGTTAGCCCAAACTACGCCTATATTTCTCCAGAAGACTATTTAGAAGGAGAGAGAATCTCCCCCATTAAGCACGAATATATTCGTGGGGAAGTCTATGCCATGGCAGGTGCAAGTAAAGCCCATGTGACTATTGCTCTTAACTTAGCCACCCGGCTAAGAAGCCATCTAAGGGGGAGTGGTTGTATCCCTTACATGGCAGATATGAAAGTCCAAATTGAAGCGGCTAATATTTATTACTATCCCGATGTCACTGTAACTTGTGATGAACGCGATAATTCTTCCTCCGATGAAGACTTTATTCGCTATCCCTGTTTAGTTGTTGAAGTCTTATCTCCCAAAACCGCCGCCTTTGATAGAGGGGATAAATTTGCCGACTACAGAACCATAGACACTCTAGCAGAATATGTCCTGATCAATCAAGAACGTATGAGTGTCGAGTGTTTTTGTCGTAATTCCGAAGGACTTTGGGTGCTCCATCCCTATAGCCAAGGGGAAGAAATTCACTTCGCTAGTGTTGATTTTCACTGTCCTATCGAAGCTTTGTATGAAGATGTTATGGGACTTTAGTGGGTTTAACGCTCAAAGTTTAGAGCACAAGGGCAGGTAGGTTCTTACTTTTGGTCGGGCTCTGGAAAACCTCTGTGGAAATAAACCCCTAACTTTCAGACTTCAGAAGGAGTTACTTAAGTACGCCAGGGATAACCATAGAGATAGGCGCATTGGCAGATAACGCAAATAAGAGCGCCTTCTAAAACTTTCAAGAGGAAAAAACGATGTTTCAAAGCGTGGGAATGATGGTGGGGTTGTACCACACACCTCCGTGGCTGGCTAAAGTTCCAGCAGCTCCAACCCTGTCTCCAGTCACTCATGCTCCAGAACCTGCGGCTTTGGTCTTTTCCGGACCGCAGTTTTTTATCGCCTTGATTGCTGGAGTCCTCATGGCGTTTGCCTTTCAATTTTTGTTAACCAATTTTACCCTTGCCGCAGGCATTTCAGCCGGGGATAATCTACCAGATGCAGATGAGTCTGAAACTTGGGGCAGCAAGATTAGCAAAGTTGAATCTAAGGTAGGGGTATGGGCTTTAGTCACCGTTAACATTGCCTTATTCATCGCCTGTTTTCTGGCGGTGAAACTGACCCTAATTAACAGCCTGACTCTGGGAGCCATTACAGGCGTTGTGATCTGGTCCGCATACTTCTTGCTGCTACTGTGGGTTAGTTCTACGGCAATGGGTTCTGTTGTGGGTTCCGTTGCCAATACAGCGGGTTCAGGCTGGCAAGGAGTCATGACTATAGCCACTACAGCTCTGGGTGGAAGTGCAGCAAACGCTCAGATTGTCAATACAGTTGAGGAATCTGTAGCTGCTGTTCGCCGCGAATTGAGTTCGGCGGTTGACCCTACCCGTGTCCAGGAGACAGTACAAGACTATGTGGCAGATCTGGCAATACCCAAGCTCAATCTCAAACAAATTCGCAATGATTTGGAAAATTTGCTCAGCGGTTCGGAGTTAAGATCTATCGCTGAGAGTGATATTCTGGAAAACGTGAACCGTCAGACGTTTGTCGATTTAGTCAGCAGTCGTACAGACTTATCCAAACAAGACATTAATGGGATTGCAGACCAACTAGAAGCCGCTTGGCAGCAAGTATTGGGTAAACAACAACAAACTGATCCACAGGCAAAACTGCTCAACTTCCTTCAGGAAGCCAGTCCAGAAGAGCTAACCTCAGGTCAGCTTGGCGATAAGCTCGGACAACTCGTGGGAGTGGGAGCGGGTAAATCCAATGGCGGTAATGGCAATGGTGGCTTCTCTGAGCAAGCTTTGCAACTGGGTGTCAGCGCTCTCATGAGTAGAGTCCTGTCGCGGACGGATTTGTCTGACATAGATGTGGAAAAAATTTCGGATCAGTTGCAACAGTTGAAAGAGAAAGCGACAGAGCAAGCTAAAAATCTTTCCTCTAAAGTTGCCGAGCGATTACCGGGACAACCTTTTAATACGATTAAGGCAGATGTAGAAAACTACCTGCTCGATTCCAAACCTTGGCACTTGAACCGAGAGACGATTAAGCAGGAATTTAAAGAGGTTATCTATGACCCAGAAGCAGCTCCCAAGGCAGTTCGGCAGCAATTAGAGCAACTGAATCGAGATGATTTTGTGAACCTGCTGGAATCACGGGATAATTTCACATCTGAGAAAATAGCGGATATTGCCGATCAGTTGGAAGGTATCCGCCAGGAGGTTCTGGAAAGCGTTCAAGGTGCTGAGTCTGAAGAATACTCCCAAGACATCCGCACTCGGGTGGAAAATTATCTACGCAATACCAACAAAGAAGAACTGAATCCTGAAGGGATTGAGCAGGATTTCCAAGCACTTCTGGATGACCCACAGGGGGGTATTGACGCAGTACGGCAACGGTTATCTCAGTTTGACCGCGATACTTTAGTGCAACTGCTCTCTCAACGGGACGACTTTAGTCAAGAGGAAGTCGAGCAACGGGTTGGTCAACTTGAGAGTACGCGCGATCGCGTCTTGTCACAAGCTCAGGAACTGCAAGACCAAGGGAAATCTAAAGCCGATGAGCTGCGCGGTAAGGTAGAAGAGTATCTACGCAATACCAACAAGGAAGAACTGAATCCCGACGCGATTGAGCAAGAGTTGCAAACTCTGTTGGATGACCCACAGGCGGGACTATCCGCACTCCGACAACGGTTATCTCAATTTGACCGGGATACCCTGGTGCAATTGCTCAATCAGCGCGAAGATCTCAGCCAAGAGGAGATTAATCAGGTCATTGACCAGTTCCTCAATGTACGGAATACTATCCTAAATGCACCGCGAGAATTAGCGGGTAGTGCGAAGGAGCAGTACGAGCAAATCAAAAATAAGATTGCTGAGTATCTGCGGAACACGAATCTGGAGGAACTTGACCCGGAAGGGATTAAGCAGGATTTAGGGAAAATCCTGGATGACCCGAAACAGGGCGCTTTATCTATGCGCGAACGTCTCTCTCAGGTTGATCGAGAAACCTTGGTCAAACTCCTCAGTCAACGGGAAGATTTAAGTGAGGAGGACGTTAATCGGATTATTGACCAAGTACAAGATGGGATTCAAAGCCTGGTGAAAGCACCGCGACGCTTGGCAAGTCGTGGGAAAGATAAGGTACAGGATGTACAATCCAATTTTGAAGAGTATCTGCGGAATACGGATAAGGAAGAACTTAATCCTGAAGCCATCAAGCGCGAGCTAAAACAGTTGTTTAATGATCCATCAGAAGGCTGGAAGAGTGTGAGCGATAGGCTCTCCCATTTCGATCGCTCAACCCTTGCGGCGCCGCTGTCGCAACGAGAGGATATTTCCGCCGAGGATGTGAACCGGATTGCGGATAATATTGATTCGGTCCGCAATCAGTTTGTTGAACAAGCACAAGCGGTTCAGCACAAACTGCAATCGACAATTGACAGCATTTTTGCCCGGATTCGGAATTACCTCAACTCCCTGGAGCTTCCCGAACCCAACTACGAGGGGACCAAGCGAGACATGCGTAAATTGTTTGATGATCCAGAAGCCGGGTTCGATGCGCTCCGCTCACGATTAAGTCAGTTTGACCGAGACACTCTGGTGGCTCCGTTGAGTTCCCGCGATGACCTCTCCCAAGCCGATGCCAACCGGCTGATTGAGCAAATTGAAGGGGCGCGCGATCGGGTACCCAGCCGCGCTGAACGCCTCCAAGAGGAAGCTCAAAAACGGGTTAAACAACTCAAACACAAGGCTAACCAACAAGTGAAAGAAACCCGAAAAGCTGCAGCAACAGCGGCTCGGTGGTTATTTGGTACGGCGCTTACTTCCGTCGGGGTTGCGGCTCTCGCTGGTGTGTTAGCTGCAGGCGGTTCAGCGATATTTGGTTAATACAGCAATCGCCACAGCGGTCAGGACGCATCTCATGGTACAGACCCCTCCGGCGGAACGTCTCTACAACATTTCGGAAAGTCCCAATCGATGTGTCTACTGCTACAGTTCGACAACTTCACCTATCAACAGAGGCTCCAGGGGAGGCAAAAGGGATATCCTTTCCCCTTTCGCCTCCCATCTCCTGCCTCGTTCACTGAATCATTTTGTAAACTACCCCACCTGATTAGCCGCGCCCAAAGGCTCGCTTGCTCCAGATGGGGCTTTTGGTAGCCCCGGTTCTATCCCACAAGACAATAGTTCCGTTCGCGCAGCGTGCGCGAAGCGCAAACCTCTAGGCCGGTTTACAGAACAGCTCCAAAGTTCAATCATTACTAACCCAACTCAACCGCTGCGGCAAAGAAAATATGAATCCCATCTTGATCTTCTCTGGGGGGAAACTGGAACGTAAATCGACCAAAACAAGCTTCCGGATCACTCGGTTGTACTACTGTCTTAGTTTGCCAACCACACCGGGCAAAAAAATCCTCTGGCACACCACAACCAAATTGCCACATACTCGCCCAATCATCTGATCCATTACACACCACATTATTAATCAGATCACACCCTAGGCGACTTTCTTTCGCCGATAACTCATCAATCTTTGCCATCAAAGATATTGCTTGTTCTTCCGTTAAATAATAAATAAAACCCTCTAAAATCCAGATTGTCGGTTCCTCTGGCTTAAATCCGGCAGCCAATAATAAATTAACCCATTCTGATGCGCCTAAATCCGCAACAATCGAACGGCGATCGCACCTCGGCTGTTCATTCGCCAAAATCTGATTCTTATAAACAATCACATCCTCTTGATCTACCTCATAAAAACGCAGATTATCCGGCAAGTTCAACCGATAAGCCCTTGTATCTAGACCAGCCCCCAATAACACTACCTGAAGACTATTCCCCAGATTATTTAATAAAAAATCATCTAAAAACCGAGTTCTTACTTGACTATAAGGTCGCCCTTGTTTCTCATAACTCTCAGTTAAGGTGATTGCCTTTTCAACTACCTCATCTCCGGCTAACTTTTGGGCAAATGGATCAACAAACAAAGCATCATCCCGCTTTGATTCACAAGCCCGAACTGCTGCCATTGCCCTGGCTGTATAACTAACCGTTACTTCTTGAGAATTTGCCATTTTTAAGCCACTCTATTTACAGTGCCTTGCCCGCTTCACTGCAAGTGCTTGAAATTCACAGTTTCAGCACAGGGCATCAGGGGTGCGATCGCTCCCCCCTTTCTGACTTCCGCTAGAATACTGAGGGGTAACAGCAGCGAATGTCGATGTTAACCCAGCAATGGCAACAGGGAATACACAATTTAAATGCGTTTTAGCTTATCTCAATAAAAATTAAGTATGACCCAGCAGCAAACCCAGCGCCCCTTACGTCGGGGCCGAATATTTCCTCAACATACAATACCGCCGCAAGAACTGGCAAGACGTAAAGCGGAACGAAACGCACGGTATCAACGCTGTTTCCCGGTTTTTGAACGAGTTCGAGATGAGTTAATGAGTGATTACTATAACTGGTTTATACTGATTGAGCCAAATAGTGGAGACTATTTCATTGACGCTGATGAAGATAAGGCGGTGGAAAAGGCACGTCAAAAGCATCCGACTGGCTGGCTAATGACATTCCGAATTAATGAGACTGGAGCCTGTGGCATGATATGATTTCTGGCAGATTTGGCAGTATGGGTGAGCTTTTTTTTGAGATTGATTTGATTACAGCCGAGGGAGAAGCGTTTCAAGTTGATGCGTTGTTGGATACGGGATTTACGACAGGTTGGTTAGCCGTTAATAGTCAAGATATTGATGGATTGGGGTGGCTGGTGATTGAACGAAATCGAGCCATGCGAACAGCACAAGGACAAGATGTGTTTGATTTGTATGAGGGAACGGTGAGTATTGATGGGGTTGAGTACAGGATTCCTGTTCATGTGGGCGAAGAAATTCCTGATGTTTTGCTGGGGTTACAGTGGCTGGGAATGATGCGGTTAGTCGTAGATGCGCCAGTGGGAGTGTTAACGTTAGAGCATCGGGGGAGTAATGGGAGTTAGAGTGATGTTGGGTATTGCTTTGTAAGCTTTATCCGGTGGGGGTTTAGCGTTCAAGTTCCATCTGGGCAAAGTGTTCAATCAGCATTCGGTGGATGAAGATGTAGCCGCCACCTACTTTTTGTAGGAAGATTCGTTCTGCGGCGTAGTCGAGGAAGCGAGCGTAGTTCCAGGGGATAGCACCACTTTGCCAAAGGACAAGGCGCAGAGATAGATGTTGGAGCAAAGGTAAATAACTAAAGCAAGCCAAAAAGCCAAGAATACAAGAAATGCCTCGATAGTATATAACTGGAATTTGGAAAGCTATGATATAAAAAATACAGAAAAGTATTGAAATTAAAAATGCAGTTTTTGAAGCCTCTCTTACTCGATAGTTGGGAGCTGGCGATTCTTCTATTTCTTCGGATGTCACAATGCAAAGGAAGCTTATACTCGAATAAATAATGAATAAAAATAATCCTATAATAAAGGTAAATAATCTGAAAAGTACATTGATTAACAAGCCTCCTTTTAATTTAATCATATGTACATACTGATACAGTATCGTATATAGAAAAATTATCGCATATAGAAAAATATCATTTGAGTTTTGATTGGAATCTATTGATTCGTTGACTTCATTAGTAACTGCTCTAGAGCTTTGAATTAGCAACTCAAAATATTCTTTTGAATTGCTGCCTAACTTTTCCATGCCGATTGCATAGGCTAATTTTCCGAAAAGTATATGAATTGGTATGATAATCGGCAATAGCAGTATCTGCCACATCAACTCGGATATCCGTAAAGTTTTTCCTAGCGAAGGTTTCAATACTTTATCTTTCAAATCTCTCAGTGAAGGGACTTTTAATCGAAATCTCGAAGAGAGATCAATGTCATGAAGAATAGGTATATTATCTTGGAACTCTCTTGGTAGCTTTTTCCTGAATAGAAAGCAAAAAACTTGAACGATGGGATACATTATTAATCGTATACCATCAGCTTTAGACCCAGTAGATAAAATAAATCCACCGTATGAGCCGAATAGTAATATGCTATTGGAAATAAATAACCATGAGAATGAATGATGATGCTGAAACCATTGCAAAACAACAATCGTAGCAATAGTTCCAGAAGTCACTAAATTCATTATGAAAAGTAACACCCAATATTGCCATTGACGGAATTTATTTTTTAGATAACGAGGCTGCATTTCCTCAATTAAAAATACTGTTGACGACTCCTGAACCATCTGCTGCGCCAACCAAATCAGCCAGCGCATTACTTGCCCCTTTGAGTATCGCTGATTAGCCTTCCGACGCTTAAACATTTTCTCGATATATGCATCAAATAGCTGCCTACGCCGTTCTTCCACCACATCAGTTTTGGGCAAGTCCTCAACCGCAACTCCCTGGTAAGCCAGAGTCATAATATTGAGCATTAGAGGTGAGGAAGCTAACTCTTGCAATACTGTATCTTTTGCCATTAATACCCTTAACCCCGCTAAGTCAGCACCGACACTATCCAAATAATTATAGATTTGCTCTAAAGTCAGCAATCTTATATAAACAGCACTTTGAAAATTCAGACGGTTAGATAAGAATTCATAGTCTTTAATCCGACTGCACACCACCAATTCTGCACCATACTCTTGCTTGAATTGGTTCAATGCTGCAATACAGTCGCCTCGATACTCCGCCTTTACTTCATCTAAACCATCCAGCAAAGGTAGAAGTTTCTGTTGTGTTACCCAGACTTGTCCAATATCCTTTGGAATATCATACCTAGTATAAAGTTCTTCCACTAACCAATTAGCTATTTTTTGCTGTTTATTAGTCCAAGCTGAAAGATTTAAAAAAGCGGGAATTAGGAGATTACTATTTTGTTTAGCACGGGCAATTAAATCGCGTGTGAGTTCCAATAACGTCGTGGTTTTTCCTGACCCAGGTTCCCCTAATATTAGTAGCGTCCGCCCTTCACCGATTTGGTCAAAGATATCAATTATTTTAGTTCCATCGGGGAGAGGTTGAGGCGAGGAGTCATCCGTCTCTATAATGAGGTTCCAAGGATTAGTAACCGCATCGGGGCGTTCCTCCAACCCCAACTCAATCCTCACCTGATTGTAGGGTGATTTTTCTAGAACACCTTTGACCCAAAAGTTGTTGACTTTATTGAGTAACGCCTGACGATTGCGGCATTCTTGTGGAGTTAATTGAGTTCCGCCAACAGCTTCCTGTCGATTAAAAAAATTCCAGACGTTGTTAATCTGACTGTTATTCCCTTGAATTGCTTGGTTTCCGTCTCCCTGAATTACACTATTTCTATCTCCCTGGATATTTCGGTTACTTTCTCGGTGAATAACGCGATTACTATCCCCTTGGACAGTTGATATATCCCCATCCACCTGAAAATTATCAGCCTGATGCTCAACTGATGAATTCACATCAGGCTGTTGTTCCTCGGAATTGTAATCAGGTAACTGGTTCATGAATTAGTTTATAAACCCAGGAGAGAAGAACCAGCAGCTGCACCTAACCAACCCGCAATTTTAGAGATAATTGGCTTGGCTGTATCCCAGAAATTTTTCCCGATGTCAACCGTCTTACTCGCGGTTTCAAGAGTTTCTGCAACACTTTCCAGGTTGGCGAGTGCGGTTTCTTTCTTCGGTTCCTCTTTTTCCGTTGCTTTTTTAGCAGCACCCAGATACATGGTGGCTTCTTCTTTAGTATCTTCCGGGAGTTCTGCTCCTCGAACCAGCTTGTCGAGTTCTGCTAATAGCTTAATAACATCAGCTTTCGTGAGCTGTTCCTCAGCCGTTGCAGAATTTTGACCGTAGGTTAATTGGTTATTGTTACCGTGAACACTTTGGTTATTGTCACCCTGAATGTTATTGTCACCTTCAAGGGTTCGGTTATTTTTGCCTTGAACTTGACGGTTACTGATATCGCCGCCGACAGAACCACCCACAGAAAATCCACCAGGATTGTTAGTCATGTTCGTTACCTCTTGTATTTGATTGCGTGTATAAAAGTTTGGACGCTGTAGCGCCGTCTCTACCATAGTCTCTAAACTGGAAATTCGGCTATCTTTCTCAGCGAGTAGTGCCTGTACCTCTGCCTCGGCTAAGGCTTTAATCTGGTTATAAGTCTTGAAATACTCAGTATTCAGCTTAGAATGATCAGCGCCAGGAGCCGTTGCTGCACGGAGTAAGAACTTATCTTTACCCCGTTTCTCCATCGCCACAATCTCTAACTCAGCCTCGGGATTATTTTCAGCTAACTGCTTAAAGGAAATTGCAATGGCGCGAGGATCAACCCCTTGATTGTGATAGAGATCAAGGGTATCAACTATAGGCTTGATAAAGTCAGCAAAATCCCCATCTTCAAACTCTTCTTCCCGGTTATCGGGTTTGCGGCGAGGTTCAGGGTCACCCTGCTGCATATCGTCTCAGAACCTCATCAGCTTTCATGCCATTCGCTTTCGGTGTCAGTATGACTAAAAATGTTGTCTAGGGTGAATTGTTAATCCTTTTTTTCAAAACTTTGCTAAACATTAGCCTCCTTTAACCAACCCCTCCAACACCATCATCTTCGCCTCCAGAGACGCCACCCGTTCATTCAGGGGAATCTCCTCACTACACCCCATATAAGACGCCAACGCATTAATCACCACCTCCGTCTTCGACAACCCCGTGCGTTCGATGTAGTCAGTCAGACGTTGGTTGAGATGAGTAGGAATGCGGATACCGAGTTGGACTGAGTTCATCGGGAAAACCGGAAAAAGATATTTTAATCTAGCCAATGCCTAGCGGAATTTGACAAGGGTGTCGTATCAAATCTTAAACGTTTCACCCTAACCCCTTCCCAATCAAAGCATCCCACCCCCTTTATAGCGCTACGCGCTATGCAATAGGCAATAGTGAAGAAAAACACTGACTCATCAAGGGATTGAGCGATTTAAATTTTTCTTTTTTTGTCCTAACCTTAGAGTATAGTGCTATATAATCTAGTCCGCGCAGGCGGACTTTGTTTGTGTAGCTGCGACTTCCAGTCGCCATTGCATCAAAAACGGATTCGGCTTACAGGTTGACAATCACCCCCTACAATAAAAGAACGCGCAGGCGTCGCCAACTCCCCCGATAAATCACCTATTTATCTCAAATCTACGCTATGCTCCAGGTTATTGGTGTTACCAAAGCGATTACAAACGGTTTACTTTTTTGACCCTAAGTATAAACTCTATAGTGAAACACAGGATAATTTAGGCAATCAAGGAAAGCCGAAAGCAGCAGATATCCAAAAAATGCATACCTATCATGACGCCATCCAAGATAGAACGGGTAATCAAGTTGTGCAATATGCGGCGATTCTTTATCCTGGTTCCTACAAGTCATATTCCGGAGGAGAAATTGAAGCGCTTCCAGCCTATCCTGGAAATGAGGCTAAACTACAGCAGCACCTGTATCCTGTGTTAGAGAACGCCCTCACGGTTGTGTAATCGCGTGAATTCATGAGTCTGGATGTAATTGTTATCGGTAGCGGGATTGGCGGATTGACGGCGGGTGCTTTACTCGCCCGTTATGGCAAGCGGGTGCTAGTCTGTGAAAGCCATGCTATTCCCGGCGGTGCGGCGCATAGTTTCCACCGACAGGGGTTTGAGTTTGATTCGGGTCCTTCGTTTTATTGTGGCTTGAGTCACCAACGCCCCAGTCTTAACCCCTTACGGCAAGTTTTGGATGTCCTGGGCGAGTCGTTAGAAACGGTTCCCTATGACCCCCTAGGACATTACCATTTTCCCGAAGCGACGTTACCTGTGTATAGTGACGCCCAACGGTATCGAGAAGCCGTGGCGGAGATTACGCCTCAAGGCGCGAAAGAATTGGCACAATTTGAAAAACGCCTGCTTTCTCTCTATGAGGGGTTGCGAGAGATTCCCACGATCGCATTACGATCGGATTTGCAAGTGATTCCAGTTTTAGTGGGACGTTATTTACCCTCGCTCTTAAAATTACTGCCTCACCTGGGACTTGTCCAGAATTCTGTGGGCAAAATCATGGATGAAACCGTGGGTGATCCCTGGGTGCGGCGGCTGATTGATGTGGAATGCTTTTTGTTATCGGGATTAAAGGCACAGGGAACGATCGCGCCTGAGGTAGCCTTTATGTTAGGGGAACGTTCCCGTGCGGGTGTGGAGTATCCCCTGGGTGGAAGTCGGGCGATTGTAGAGGCGTTGGTGCGTGGGTTAGAACGCTGGGGGGGTGAGTTGCGCCTAAATGCCCATGTTGACCAAATTTTAGTCCAAGGGGGGAAAGTGGTTGGGGTGCGGTTGCAACGGGGAGAGGTGTTGAACGCCCCGGTGGTGATCTCTAATGCCACAATTTGGGATACCTACAGTCAGTTATTGCGCCCAGAAGACTTACCCAAAGCGTACCGGAAACAGTCCCTAGAAACCCCAGCCGTAGAGAGTTTCATGCACCTACATTTAGGGATTCGGGCGGAGGGGTTAGAGGGATTGACAGGACATCATGTCGTGGTTCACGATGCTAATCGGGATATTACTGAACCGGGTAATACCTGCATGATTTCTATTCCCTCGGTATGGGATGCTAATCTTGCCCCGATGGGTCATCATGTGATTCATGCCTATACCTTAGAACCCTACCAGGGTTGGCAGCGTGATGATAAATATAAGGAGAAGAAAAAGGCGCGATCGCAATCCTTATTCCGGGCGTTAGAACGGGTGATTCCGGATATTCGAGAACGGATTACCTTAGAACTGATTGGTACACCCTTAACTCATTCTGATTATTTACGTCGCTATCAAGGAACTTATGGTCCCGCGATCGCAGCAGGTAAAGCCATGTTTCCCAGTTGTCACACGCCGATTCCCGGATTGTATCGGGTGGGGGATAGTACAATGCCAGGAATTGGGGTGCCTGCGGTGGCGGGTTCAGGTATTCTTTGCGCCAATACCTTAGTGACACCCTCGCAAACTGCCGAGTTATTGGCATATCTGGGTAACAAAGGGTGTAATTGAGGTTGGAGTTGAGGAATTGTATCGGTGAGGCTAAAAGCGTCATTGGCGAGGCTCTGAGCGTCCTTCCCCCACGCTCAGAGTGTCATTCCCCCACGCTCAGAGTGTCATTCCCCTACGCTCATAGCGTCATTGACGAGGCTTAGAGTGTCCTTACCCCACGCTCATAGCGTCATTGACGAGGCTCAGAGTGTCCTTCATCCAAGCTCATAGCGTCATTGGCGAGGCTCATAGCGTCATTTACTCAGGCTCAGAGTGTCATTCGCGAGACTCGGAGACTCACGGGTGAGATTTCGAGGCTGATGGTATTGGGAGCCGGGGGAGCCGGGTTTGTTCCAGACGTAGCATGCTACGTCTCTTAGCTGGGGTAGCCATAGTACATTTTCCCCTTTCTCCCCCCCTTTCAAAGGGGGGTTAGGGGGGATAGAGAGGGGCTGGGGGAGAGGTCAATCACCACCCTAACCAATTCCCGATTCCAACGCGCCGAAGGCACCCGCCGTTTGGGAGAAAGCATCGCCCAACGCTTCAAGAGCTCCCCCTGCTTCCTCCACCAGACTTATTCAGCAGACCCTCCTTACTTCTGGGGCGCTTGGATATGTCAGGGGGAGACGAAAGCGGTGAGGTTGAAAGGGTTAAATCCGTAGACTCAGATCTTACGACAAATTCCCAACTACGAACGTGAATTAAATTGCTGACAATATTTCAAAAAACGCCCAGGAATCTCTATTTTCCCCCCCCAATGCAAATGAATATAGGATGCATGTATCTGATACATTTTCCACCCCTCAATACTCACTTTCCCCTTCGGCTCATATCCTTGGATTTCAAATAAAGGATGCTCAGGAGTTGCGGTTAACTGGGAACGATGAAATTCATGTCCCCAAACTTTTTCACCGGCTAATACTAAGGGTGTATTTTGTAATGCTGTTGCTTGACGATATCCCAGGGTTAAACGTTTACCCATTACCGCCTTTGTGGGTAATATCCCTACCATCGACCAAGATTTCTCCTCAAAATCTGTAACCTCTTGACATAAATACATCAAACCGCCGCATTCAGCATAGGTGGGCATTCCTTGCACAATAGCATTCCATACCGCCTGACGCGCCTCGATATTATCCGCCAATTCCTGAGCAAATACTTCCGGGAAGCCGCCGCCAAAATAAAGTCCCTGCACACCTGCGGGTAACGTGGTATCCCCTAGGGGACTCCAGGGAACTAATTGGGCTCCCAATTTTTGCAATAAATCCAGATTATCTTGATAGTAGAAACTAAAGGCGCGATCGCGAGCGATGGCAATTCGGGTAATGGGTTGAGAGACACCAGGGGTTAAGGGTTGATGGTTGACCGTTGAATCGTGACGATCTGCCCTCAACAGCGGCAATAAATACTCCCAATTAAAGCAAGTTTCGCCAATATCAGCCAGTTGGTCAATTAACTGAAAAAGAAAAGTCAGTTCATCGGTGGGAACTAAACCCAGATGGCGATCAGGAATCCTCAGACTATCCTGACGCCGGAGTACACCGAGTATGGGTAATTGTAAGGGTTCTAGGGCATCTTGAAGTAATTCTAAATGGCGATCGCTCCCCACTCGATTCAACACCACCCCAGCCACTTGGATACTCTGATCAAAAGAACGATACCCCTGTGCGATCGCGGCGACGGAGCGAGATAAGCGACTACAATCTAAAACCAACAGCACAGGAACATGTAACAGTCGGGCAATATGCGCTGTACTGGCAACATCATCGCGTCCTGATGCCCCATCAAACAACCCCATTACCCCTTCAATCAGAGCATAGTCTACGCCGTCCAGATGACGGTTAAAACAGGCTTGAACATAGGATTCGGACGTTAACACCGGATCTAAATTACGACAGGGGCGCCCCGTCACCCGTTGATGAAACATCGGGTCAATGTAATCCGGACCCACTTTAAAGGATTGTACTCGACGATACCGCCGCGATAAACACGAAAGTAGGGCAAGCGTCACCGTTGTTTTGCCCACCCCACTTCGTTCACCAGCAATGATTAAAGCCATAGAAATGTAGGAACATTTTGGGCATTGCCCGTGAATGTGTAGGGGCGGGTTTTACTACTATCGTTTCTTACCTGACAAGGGATGCAACTAAACCCGCCCCGATTCCCCCATTTACCCTTCGCTTCGCTAGTCGGACATTGCCCGTGAATGTGTAGGGGCGGGTTTAGGGACTTTATGCTTGGTTGTGGATAATAACGTTTGTGCGAAACCCGCCCTCCTCTCCCCCTGATCCTAGACGTGCCATGGCAGACGTGCCATGGCACGTCTCTACAACCCCCACACCCTACACCATAAACCCATACCTAATCCCTAACTCCCAGCTTTCAGGATCTGCCCAGCCACCGCCAGAGTTTCTTCATACAGCAAATCGCGACCCCAACGTTGCAACTGCTGACTCAACAACTGCTCCGTTTTTTGGTCAAACATCGGAGTAACCTGCTGAATACGGCACGATTGCGCCCCGCCATGTGCCTCCATCCGCATACAACCGGTGGTTTCTGAACATAACACCGTGCAGCAGTCAGCGTCCATATTAGTTGAACCCAAACGTAGGCTAATCAAATCTCCCGCCACTTCTCCCACATCAACCGTGGGAATCCCGGCTAATTCAGCTTCTACAGTGCGATGTTCGGGAGTGGTGAATTTAACCCGTCGAATATCATATTCCCCACCCTCCTTCTGATAAGAAACCGGACGCCACTGGAGTCGAGACGCCAACCACCCCAGAAACATTAAAGCCTGAGCGGGATTGCCTTGCTCGTAATCGATGGTAACTTGGTCAACCTCTTTGAGGGCAGAGCGACGCTCTGGCGGATCAAATGCCTCAGCCGTCAACTCTTGCCACGAGGCTAACCGCCGCCAGTTGAGGTCAGCCATGGGTATCTCTTGGGTGATGAATTCCTGTAGTCGCGATAACCCAATTTCGGGTTTTTGGAAGGCACTGGAATCAATTATCACGCTATTGCTAACCCCAGCCAGTCGTTTGAATAACCCATAATCCGGATCGGGTGTTCCCTTCCACCAAACAAACTTAGGCAGATCACCAATCATCAGTTCACAGATCATACCCCCGATACGCTCTAAAGCTGCCGTTGTGCCACTCAAGGTAATGTATTCGCAGCAAACCAGGGTACTTTTACTGTGCTTTTGAATGGGACAAGAGGCAGAGACTTGAACATTCACCCCTTCATCTTCACCGACAATGGGGCATAGGGCGATAATCCGACAAGGATTCGCCGCCGCGATCGCATCAGCAATTCCCGATGCTTCTATATCAGCCGAATAGGGTTGCCGTTTGGTTTCCCCATTTCCATTTGCCTGTTGCTGATTCAGTTCATTATGCTCTTGGCGCAGTTTTGTCTTGGTTTTTTCATCCGCCTTACCTGTTCTAGGCAGTCCATAAGCTTTCTGTGCGGCTTTGAGCGCGGCAAACATACGCGGTCCGATAATTCCGTCAATCGGACCTGAATAATATCCCAATGCGCTTAAAAGTAGTTGAGTTTCTTCGGGTTCATAAACCACCAACGTAAAGGTGGTTGCCCGTACAGCAGTGGGAACATCGCTGTTCCCATCTGTTGTACTGTAGCTTTGCCAGATATCCCGAAGTTCTTCCTCAATTTCATGTAAGGAAATCTCTTTGGGCGATTGTAGAGAAAGAATTGGAGGAGATTGTACCATCGTTATTTATCCTTCGTTATTTGTTTTTGGTTATTAGTCATTCGTCATTGGTCATTCGTCATTCGTCATACTCGCTTTCATCGAGAAGCAAGCTACGTCATTCGTCACACTCGCTCCCAAAAAGAAGCAAGCTACATCTTCCCCTGCTCCCCCTGCTCCCCCTGCTCCCCCTGCTCCCAGACGTTGCATGCAACGTCTCTACATTACTAGGGTCTACGCCAGCGGCGCCCGTCCCGATTAATCAGGTTTTCCGCCTCCGTGGGTTCCCAAGTCCCAGCTTCGTATTGGGGAATTGATTTGGGGTCAGTGGGTGCTTCCCAAGCTGATAGGGCTGGGGTAATCACCCGCCATGCTTCTTCCACTTCATCGGCACGGGTAAACAACGTTTGATCCCCCAACATACAATCGAGTAATAATCGATTGTAGGCATCGGATGTCGCCATGCCAAAGGATGAGCCATAGCTAAAATCCATATCCACTGTGCGGGTACGTAGCTGCGGACCCGGCATTTTTGCCTCAAATCGCAGGGAAATCCCTTCATTGGGTTGAATCCGCATCGTTAGCACATTGGGGCTGGTTTGTTGGGCGGCGGATTGGAAAATCAGTAAGGGGACATCGCGAAATTGAATCGCAATCTCACTAACTTTCTTCGGTAACCGCTTCCCTGTCCGCAGATAGAAGGGAACACCTTGCCAACGCCAGTTATCGATCAGGAGTTTCATCGCCACGTAAGTGGGAGTGATGGAGTTGGGATCAACGCCCTCTTCTTCTCGATATCCTGGTACTGCCTGCCCTTTCATCCACCCTGCCTTGTACTGACCCCGAACAGCTGAATATTCTAAGTTATTAATATCGGCTAAATGTGTTGCCTGCACTACTTTTACCTTTTCAGTCCGGATACTATCTGCATCCAGAGAATTGGGAGGTTCCATTGCTGTCAAGCAAAACAGTTGCATCAAATGGTTCTGCACCATATCCCGCAGTGCACCTGAGCTTTCATAGTAACCCGCTCGATCTTCGACGCCCACGGTTTCGGCTACGGTAATCTGAACGTGATCCACAAACTGGCGATTCCACAAGGGTTCAAATATGGCGTTGGCAAAGCGGAAGACTAAGAGATTCTGAACAGTTTCTTTGCCCAAGTAGTGGTCAATCCGATAAACCTGATCCTCACGACACACTTGCTGCACCACCCGGTTGAGAATTTGGGCTGAACTCAAATCTCGACCAAAGGGTTTTTCGATCACCAGGCGATGCTTGATCGGATCTGCCAGCATTCCGGCTGTCCCCAGTTGGCGGATGGCTTCGGGGAAAAACTTAGGCGCAACGGCTAGATAAAATACCCGATTTCCCCGCGTCCCCCGTTTGCCATCCAGTTCTGCCAAAAATGCTTTTAATTTCTGATAGCTTTCCGGCTTATCCATATTACCGGGACAGTAGAATAGCCCTTCAGCAAAATCGTTCCACAGTTCTTCGGAGTGAATTCCATCAGAAAACTCCTCGATCCCTTCCCGCATCTGTTCCCGAAAATAGTCATGACTCCATTCTCGACGGGCTACACCAACAATTGTAATTTCGGCGGGAAGCCGTCGTTGGCGTTTGAGCTGATACAGGGCGGGTACTAGCTTGCGTTGGGTCAAGTCTCCCGATGCGCCAAAAATCACTAAAATTAGTGGTTCTGGACTCCGTTCCTGTTGTAAACCAACGCGCAGGGGATTTTCTGTAAATGTCACCATTTTGAGTTTTGATTGTTGAATTTTTTGTAGGGGCGGGTTTGACTATTATCGTTTTTGACCTCACCCACATTTGACTCGCGCCCGCCCCGACACCGTGTCTAATGCGCTACATCGGTAAGGGCACTATCCTTCATCCGTGTCAACTTAAGCTTAAAGTCTTTCCCCGATTGACTTCCGTTATGGATGTTAGCAGTACTTCACAGTTTAGATCCCCCTAAATCCCCCTTCAAAAGGGGGACTTTGATTCGTTTATTATTCCCCCCGTGCAACAAAAAGCGAAGCAACTTCTGGCTTCCCCCATGGAACAAAAAGCGAATCAACATCTGGTTTCCCCCTTTTGAAGGGGGACGGAAGGGGGATCAAAAAGGGGGACGGGAGGGGGATCAAAAAGGGGGGCTAGGGGGGATCTCTTATTGAGTAACGGTTTAACCTTAAGTTGACACCAATGACTATCCTTGCGCCCCTACAGTAGGGTGTACCTCACCCGCAAAAGAACCGTTATACCTTTGCCAAGTCTTTGACTTTACTATCCAGAGAGGACATTAAGGATTCAAAGGGCTTGACAAATTTGTCAATACCTTCATCAAGTAGTTCATCCATCACTTGATCCAGATCGATCGCGATATCGGGATCTTTGAGGTTGTCAATTAACTGATGCGCCTGTTCCACATCTGTCTCAATCCGATTGTCTGGAGAACAGTGATCGGCACAAGCTTCGATTGTACTTGGTGGTAGGGTATTGACAGTATTGGGACCGATCAACTCATCGACGTACATGACATCGCTGTAGTCAGGATTTTTGGTGCTGGTGCTTGCCCACAAGAGGCGTTGCACGTTGGCACCTTTGGCGGACAGGGCTTTCCAGCGATCGGTTTGGATAATTTCTTTGAATTTCTGATAAGCGATTTTGGCATTCGCGATCGCGACTTTGCCTTTCACCTGTTTCAGTTTTACCTCTTTCTCGATCCGGTCAACCCCAAGTTTGAGTTTTTCGTCGATGCGATCGTCAATATTACTATCAATCCGGCTGAGGAAGAAACTGGCAACTGAGGCTAGCTTGCTAATATCTTCTCCTTTCTCTGCCCGCTTTTCTAAGCCTCGGACATAAGCCCAAGCGGTGTCAATGTAACTTTGGACTGAGAAAAGTAAGGTAACATTGACGTTAATCCCTTCACTAATCACTTGCTCAAAGGCGGGCAAGCCTTCGGGGGTGCCGGGGATTTTAATCATTACGTTTTCCCGACCAATGGCTTGATAATACCGACGAGCTTCATTAATCGTGCTTTCGGTATCTTTCGCGATCGTGGGGGGAACTTCAATGCTGACGTAACCGTCGAGTCCACCAGTTTTCTCATAAATCGGTTGGAGAATATCACAAGCGTTGCGAATATCCTCAAAGACAAGGGATTCATAAATCTCCTGCACCGATTTTTTGGCTTTAATCCCAGCTTCGATATCAGCGTCGTAAACTGCATTACCGACGATCGCTTTTTCAAAAATCGCTGGATTGGAGGTAATCCCGTGAACACCGCGATTCTCAATTAACTCTTTGAGTTCTCCGGATTCGATCAGAGTACGGCTGAGATTATCCATCCAGATACTTTGACCGTAATTGTTTTCGATTTCAAAGATCGGATTATTAGCTGTTGCTGTCATGATCAAACTCCTAAATTAGGTTATGGGTTATTGTTGTTGATGCAAAGCTGATGTCTCTTCCCGAAGGAACCATCAATCATCCGTCACGGTTGACTTCTGGCTAAGAACTAGCTGCGATCGCGTCTTTTGATTCTCGTGTTCGTTCTTGAATAAAGGACTCCACTAACGCCACATCCTCTTTACTCCCGATAATCAACGGTGTGCGCGTATGGAGTTTTTCGGGCACCACATCCATCAGGTTTTGGGTGCCGGTACTGGCTCGACCCCCAGCTTGTTCTATTAAAAAGGCTAAGGGCGCTGTTTCATACAGTAGACGCAACTTCCCTTCCGGTTTCTTCACTGTACCCGGATAAATGAATACGCCCCCTTGACATAAAATCCGATGGAAGTCTCCCACTAATGCTCCACTATAGCGAGCCGTGTAACCTTCATGGCGATGAACGTAGCGAATATAGTCTCGAATGGATTCATCCCACTGCCAGAAGTTTCCTTCATTGACACTATAAATCGGTCCATGCTCTGGCACTTTCATATTTTCCTGGGACAGAATAAACTCACCCAAGCTGGGATCAAGGGTAAACCCATGCACCCCAGTACCAATGGAGTAAACCAGCATTGTACTCGGTCCATAGATCACGTAGCCTGCGGCGATTTGTTGGTGTCCATCCTGCAACAGATCCTTCGCTTCGCCGTCGATGTCGTCGCCTTGTTGCCGACGAATGGCAAAAATTGAGCCGATATTTAAGTTAATATCAACATTCGAGGAGCCGTCAATCGGATCATAGATTAGGGAATAACGACCAATCGGGCAGTTTTCGGGAATATAGTAGGGTTTTTCCATTTCCTCGGATGCCAAGCGGCAAACGAGTCCACTTTGTTTAAAGACAGAGATAAACACATCGTTAGCATAAATATCCATCTTTTTGACGGATTCTCCCTGTACATTCACATTCCCGGTAAATCCCAATGCACCTTCGACCAAATCAGCGCGACTCAACCGCCGGGAAATAATTTTTGCGGCTAAGGCAATACGATTCATTAAGGCACTGAGATCTTGTGCGTCGGCACTGAAACTCTTAAGCTGTTGCAGAACATGCCGGGATAGGGTTGTGCAATCCCGATCCAGAGAATGCTCTTCGACTAAAGACCTCTCCACATCTGCCATATTTTGTCCTCCTTATCGTCGCGCTGTTGGTAAGGGAGGGTCTGTCTTGGGTTAAGAAGCCTCGCTCACCAATCTGGCATAGTAGTCTTTTCCACTTTACTCCCTATCTTATAGAGGCATTGACAAACAAGCGTCTCACCTTAGAGGAATTTTGACATCTTTTCACGTTGGCGGCGGCAGTGCAGTTGCTCAGATTGCATAGAAATGATGTCAAATCCGGCTGATTCGGGATCAGGAGTGCGATCGCGGCATGGCACACCTAAGTAAGATGGCTTAGCCTCATACCCAGAAACTGTAGGGGCGCACGGATGGTGCGCCCGATTTAACCGTAAAATCTATTTCACCATAGCTGTGCCACTACAGTACCCACCTCAGTTAAGGACTAATCAACTAAAATTTAGCTTGATCTGGCGAGAAGCCTCACGCCATAATCTACGATTTGGCGTTGAGATGAATCGCCAGTGAAGAAAAATTTATTTTCACTCTGAATCTTTATCGGCAAGAGTCGTATAATTGTAGTGGGAGGTGATAGAAGTTGAAGCGAAGCAAAGACACATTCAAGACAAGTTACCAGTATCGAATTGTGCCAAATAAGCAACAGTCAAAACAGCTAAACGAATGGCTGTACAAATTGTGCCGTATACACAATTTAATGCTAGAGGAACGGTTTAAATGGTGGGAGTGTAACCGCTCACCTGTCAATGCTTGCTCAATCTATATCACTCACCTACCAGAACTTAAAGACCAACCAACATACTACATTCAAAAACGCGCTAACCATTGGTCAAGGGAGTCTCATGATGTCTTATATAAAGGTGTTCATTCTCAGGTTATCCAGGAAGCAATTAAACGAGTAGAAGATACCTTCAATCGGTTCATCAATGGTGACTTTAAAAGACACAGAAGCGGCAAGCCTCGATTTAAGTCGGTCAAGCGTTACAGGACATTTTGTTTCCCTCAGCTTAAGGCAGACTGTCTAACGGTTTCGCCCAATCCCCATAAGCGTAAAAACGGGAAAGCTAGACGAGACATTGCTCAAATCAATCTACCTAAGATTGGTCAGGTTAAAGTTATTTATCATCGCCCTATTCCCGAAGGATTTACTATTAAAACGGGGCGAGTCTCTCACAAAGCAGATGGATGGTATGTGACTTTATTGCTAGAGGATAAGACCATCCCCAGTCTGACTCCACCAGAGATACAGGCAAATGAAGAGAACTCCTTAGGGCTAGATGTTGGTTTAGAGAAATTCTGGACAGCATCCGATGGAACCGTTGAAACTATCCAACAGCACTATCGCAAGTCAGAGGACAAACTAGCCAAGCTTCAAAACCGCAAGGACAAAAAGCCGCACAAATCAGCATCACGGCGCAAATTGGCAAAAAAGATATCTAAGCATCATCAAAAGCTACAACGGAAGCGGAAACAATTCCATTATGAGTCGTCTAATCAACTGGTAGGTCGTAATGAACAAGTGTTCTTTGTTGAGGATATCAAGTCCGCTAACTTATCCCATAAAAACAAGCCAAAACAGGATGCTAATGGCAAGTATTTGCCCAATGGACAATCAGCAAAATCAGGTTTAAACAAGTCAATTAATGACGCTAGCTGGGGTCAATTCCTCTCAATTCTCATTTACAAAGCTGCAAAAGCTGGTAAGTTGGTGGTGAAAGTGAAACCTCATAACACGAGTCAAGTATGCTCTTGTTGCGATCTCCTAGTTCAAAAGGATTTATCAATCCGAGTACATGAGTGTTTGTGTGGATTGATTCTAGACAGAGATTGGAACGCGGCGATCAATATCAAGAGAGTGGGGCTTTTGCATATTCCCCACTATAAAACGCCCCAAGCGTAGCCCTAAGACTACGACAAAGGAAGCCCACACTATACCCGTTTAGGGTTAGTGTGGGAGGATGTCACGAGTTGAAGTCATGAGAAAACTCTTCCCTGTTCCCGATTAAAAGTTCCCTCCCCTCACCCCTATACTTATTCAGCAAGCCCTCGTTAGGAGACATTTAAAATGTCATTTAAAAAATTTATCATAATTGGCACAACCCTAGTTGCTGTAGGAGGTGGCGCCGCTTATCTTTACGCTCAAGGATTTTGGGGTGTCGTAGATACCCCAGCCGCCAGTGCTAAAGTTATCCCCGATGAAGCCGTGATGGTTGGCTTTATTTCCACTGACCCTCAAGCCTGGATGCAGTTGCAGAAGTTTGGCACGCCAGAACTACAAACTTTGGTGAATCAGAGTCTGGAGGATTTACAAGCAGAAACTTTTAAGGATTCCCAAATTAGTTACGACAAAGACTTAGAACCTTGGCTGGGGAATGTCACGGTTGCTGTTTTACCGTCTACTTCTCCTGAAGCTGTAGACGACTCCCATGTTTTAACCGTTGTCACCATCAAAAATAAATTCAATCTCTTAAAGTTTGCCCGCCAATTAAAACGCGAAGACAAACTGGGCAAAACTCAGGAAATTGACTATAACGGGTTAACAATTTTGGAGACAACCGACGCGGAAAAAACTTTCTATTCAGCCGTATTGAGACAACATTTGGTCATATCTGAAGATGTGAAACCTGTACAATTAGCCATTGATAGTTTTAAGGGAGAACCCTCCCTGGCTAGCCAAGGGGATGTTGCCAAGCTATTCTCCCAAGATATCGATATTCTCAACCCAATTGTCAAGTTTTATATCCCTGACTATACCGCCTTTGTGCAAGAGATGGTTGCTAATAGTCCAGAGGTTGCACCCTTACCCCCCGCCACCTTAGAACAGTTGCAAGCCTTTAAGTCAGTCAAAATGGGAATGGGGATTGATGAGGTGGGAATCCGCCTAAAAACCATCGCCAATGTTGAACCATCGCCAATTCAAGTCGAATTTAAACCCAATCCGGGTCAAATTATCAGTCAATTTCCCGCTTCAACGATGATGCTGTTAACTGGAAATGGGATTAGCCAAGGATGGGATGCGATCGCAGAATCCGCCCAAACCGATCCCCAATTGCAACAAGGACTCAACAGCCTCAGAAGTGCCGCCAATAGCATCAATTTAGACGTGGATAACGGTATCTTTGGCTGGATGGATGGGGAATTTGCCCTCGGCGTGATTCCCTCCACAGAAGGGATACTCGCCCCCGTTGGCTTTGGTGGGGTGATTGTCTTTCAAACCAGCGATCGCGCTACCGCACAAGCTACATTAACTCAACTCGATACCCTCGCTCAACAGAATACCATTCAAGTTTTACCGAGAACCGTTCAAGGACAATCAGTTACTGAGTGGACAATTCCTGGACAAGGAACCTGGTTAGGATATGGTTGGCTGGATCAAAACTCACTATTTATCGCGATTGGTGAACCAATGATAGAAAAAATGCTGGCGAAGACTGAACCGTCTCTAGATCAGAGTGAATCGTTTATTGCAGTAACAGAAACTTTACCTCAATCTAATAATGGTTACTTTTATCTGGATATGGATAAAACGATGACTGTGGTTAATGGTTTTCTCGAAAATACCATCCCAGAAACACCTGACTCTTCCTCCGATACCCAAACTGCTTTAGCTATTTTAAATTCTGTGCAAGGAATCGGCGGAACTGTGACTCAAGAAAACCCATCGACTCATATTTTTGAAATGATTGTTACGCTTGAACCTAAAACTATTAACCGATAAAATACTTGTATTGACCGACGCTAGGACTTGCACTACGTCCGCGATCGCGCTTGGGTTATTTTTAATCTGAAGTTCCCCCTTTCAGATGTACTGCAACCGGGCTAAAGCCTTATACCGTAGTTTAATTTACCCCGGCGATCGGGTGGCAGGTATTCCTGGCTGTGGGCTGGTAAACTGTTTACAACTACCTTACTCAAAACTATTACGCTATCCTTATAGTTAACATGATCGTCGGTACGACAGAAGCCGCTGAAATTTTAAATATCTCTACCGCTCGACTGAGAGTCCTGCTGATTTCCGGTAGAGTGGAAGGCGCTTACAAGACCGGGAAAATGTGGTTAATGCCTCTATTTAACGGCAAACCGCTGATTAAGCTAGGTCAAAGAGGCCCGGCTCCCCGTTGGCGCAATCCCAGAAAGCCAGCGAAAACAATCATTCACGTTAACTCACAGAGAATTCGACAGAATCAAAAACACAACTCACACCAGCCGGTGATTACAGTCAAAAAGTGGTGCGACCCAACGCCGGTGATTGGGACAAAGGCACAGGCTCCCCAAACCGGCAAGACTAATGTGTATGGACATGAGGTAGAAATACCGGGAGGATGCCGGGTTGTTTATCGTCCAGATAGTCCCAGATGTGGTGCTAAGGTTTGGATCGAAACGTTTTACAACGTTAGGGTGATTTCTTGGCAGGAGGACGGCTCGTCTTAATTGAGAAGTTAGTCCATAGATTTGTGAGGAAGGAAAACTACGACTAAAACGATTAGTCTCACCACTCCTAACCAGGAAACGGCATTCACTCAAATCATGGTATTGCTAGCGATCGCAGGTATCTTCAGCACCGTTAAGGTATTAGAACAACGCCTTACTCCCCCAAAAATTAGAGAGCATTAGAAATAAAGTAGGACTCAACCCATCCAGAACCAGTCAATTCCCATGAATTGAGTTATCCTCAAAATAAAGACCTTGACAAACAACTCAGCAAAACCGGGCTAAACCGATGAGATTTATCAGTCCTAAAACTGACTTTGCGTTCAAGAAAATCTTTGGCTCAAACGAGAGTAAGGACATTCTAATTTCCTTCCTCAATGCCATGGTATACTGCGGTAATTCCGTCATCCAGGACTTAGAAATTATCGAACCCTATAATCCTGGCAATGTGGTCAATTTAAAAGATAGTTATCTGGATGTTAAGGCAGTATTAGCCGATAAAACAACTGTAATTATTGAAATGCAAGTTTGGAATGTTGAAGCGTTTCAAAAACGAGTCATTTATAACTTGTGTAAAACCTACACCAATCAGCTCAAGTCGGGACAGGGATATTCTTATCTCAATCCGGTCATTGCTTTAACCATCACTGACTTTAAATTATTCTCATCAACGGAAAAAGTAATTAACTGTTTTTACTTTCAAGAAGCCGTCGAACACCTTCCCTATCAGGAGCATGAGTTAAAGCTAGTATTTGTGGAACTGCCAAAATTTACGAAGAAGCTGGAAGAGTTGGAGACAGTAATCGATAAGTGGATCTACTTTATCAAAGAAACGTCCAACTTAGAAATCATTCCTGAAAACCTGAGAGAAGTACCACAAATTGAAAAAGCCTTAACTATAGCAAATCAAGCTAGTTTGACTGTTGAAGAATTGGAAGAAATCCAAAAACAAGAAATATTATTGGAGGACAGGCGAGGGGAATTGAGTTTAGCCAAAAGGGAAGGAATAGAAGAGGGAATAATAGAGGGAATAACAAAAGGCGAAAGAGGTTTACTATTGCGACAGATTGAGCGTCGTTTTGGAGAAATACCTGCTGACGCGATCGCATCAATTGAAGCCTTGACATCCCAAGATTTAGAACGTTTAGGAGAAGCACTGTGGGATTTTAATACCCGTGAAGATTTACTCAACTGGCTGTCTTGATTGATAATGACTCGGCGTGATTATTAGCGGTGGCAATGTAGACCTGACAAAATTACCTCAACTGTTTGGTACTAGGTAACAATTTTATATCATTCACAAATTGACAATGGATAATGAACAATGGATAATGACCTCTCCTTAAAAGAAGAGGATTGAAATTAAGGAAAATCTTTTTTAATTTCTTAAACGAAGAGGTCTTAGACCCAATTAATCAATTGTCAATTATCAATTATTAATTATCCATTGATAAAGCGGACATGATAGAAGCATGGATTAAGCTCAAAGGCTAGGGTTTTGTCCTTAACGGTGTTGAAATTCGACAACATCTTCTCGAATCACTACATCATAGTGACTATAGAAGTCTTGACCCAATAAACCCACGTCTAAATCTGCACCCCCGATCGCGACTTTGATATTCTGTTGAATCGCTTCTCCCACAGCGATAGAATCCACTTGACCAATCGCAAACTTAACCCCCTTAGCACTGGCTGTATCGGCGGTAATTTCACCCTCTGGAACTACACCCAGACGCTGCGCCATGGCTTGAGTAATTACTGTACCACTTGCCCCTGTATCAACAACCATGTTAAAGGTTTGTTCACCATTAAAGGTTACTTCAATTACAGGTGTTCCACCAATTCGCTGCTTGATTGGCGCTTTAACGATTTTTGGGGTTTCTATATTCTCCTGTAAGGGTTTCTCGGATATCGCCGGATTTTCAGCATCTGCGTCTGAGGAATTGGGGATTTTAGTAACAGTTTGGGTGGCGACGGTTAGGGGTTCAGGATCAGGGATAGGAGGACGAGTGGCTTGTTGTTGGGCAATGTTAAGATTGCGTTTATATTCTGCGATTTTCGACTGGGCGATCGCATAGTGGGGACTAGACGATGACACTGATGCTAAAAGCGCGATCGCCTCTTGCCAACGGCTGCTCACTAACTGCCAATCATCAGCCGATTGAGCAGATTGACTAATCGTCGCTGCGCTATAGGCAACATCTAGCGCTTGTTTATAAAGTTCTGTGGCGGTTTGGGGGGATGGCTGTGTGGTGGTTTCTACTGATTCTGGAGGTGTCGATGGTTGAGTGGAAACACTTGGCGCACTTGAGTTAACAATCGGTTGAGAGTTCTCCTCCAGACGCTCTGAGGAATCCAGACGACTACAAGCACCCATGCTTAATGTTAAGGTGCTAGAAAGAAAGACGATGACGGCGCGATCGCAAAATGACATAGTATCGGCTCAAACCGCTCATGAGCTATTTCTTTTCATTATGACGAATGATTTTGCCTTTCTCAACTATCTTATGAGGGCAAGAAAATCAAGATCAGTTTTGCCGATCTAGACAGAGACTACAACTGATCTTGCTGAGACAGTGGGCAATCCAGGATTATCTAGTTGTGGGGAGAAAGGGGGAGCAATAAGACCCACGCCATAATTTTTAATTGGGCGTTGGGATACAGGCTTACTTCCCCAACCTCATTGTTGTAAATTGACATTGGCTTCGATATAGATGCTCACAAAGCTAGTTGAAATTGCTGCAGTGTGAGTTGATTCTCGAAATCAATAATCAACAACCAACGCCAATCAAACTAACTAGTACCGCGGGACTCGCGGGAATGGAAACTGCCTGTGCAGACGGTCTACTGGGGACTCAAATTCGTCTGAGTCTAGGTAAGTGTCGAAATCCCGCAAGGCTTCCGCCGTGAGCGTCAGCCGAACGGGAAAAACCAGGAAATCCAAGTTGTGAAGCTTGGAAGCCCACACCAAATCAAAGATTCTGGTGTGGGAGGATGTCACAAAAGTCACACTCTAATAACAATCAACCAACCATCAACAAAAAAACTGCTTATGCCTATTTCAGCGGCTACACCAGCGCTTCTGGTGCTGGCGGATGGAACATCCTACCCCGGTTGGTCTTTCGGCGCTTCAGGTACGGCAATTGGAGAAGTCGTATTTAACACCGCCATGACGGGGTATCAAGAAGTGGCAACAGATCCCAGCTACTGTGGTCAGATTGTCACCTTTACCTATCCCGAACTGGGAAACACAGGGGTAAACCCAGAGGACGAAGAATCAGCCCATCCTCAGATCCGAGGCGCGATCGCCCGGAACATTTGTTGGCGTCCGAGTAATTGGCGTTCAACCCAGTCTTTACCCGACTACCTCAAGCAACACCATATCCCCGGAATTTACGGGATTGATACGAGGGCGCTGACTCGCAAACTGCGTTCAACTGGGGCGATGAATGGTGGTATTTCCACAGAAATTCTTGATCCCGGCGAATTGCTGCAGCAAGTGCAAGCCGCGCCGAGTATGGCGGGGTTAAATCTCGTGCAGGAAGTTACCACCAAAGCCGTTTACGAGTGGTCCCAAGCCACGGATAATCATTGGGAGTTTAGTCCCACGGCTGAATCGACAGCGGGTGAACCCTTAACCGTGGTGGCGATCGATTTTGGCATCAAACGCAACATTTTGCGGCGTTTAGCCAGCTATGGTTGTCGCGTGATCGTGGTACCGGCGAATACGTCCCCCGAAGAAATTCTCAAGTACAACCCCGATGGAATTTTCCTCTCCAATGGACCTGGCGATCCGGCGGCGGTTAAGGAAGGTATTGAAACGACCAAAGCCTTGTTAAAACACCGAAAACCCCTCTTTGGCATCTGCATGGGACACCAGATATTGGGGCTTTCGATGGAAGCTGAAACTTTTAAGCTAAAATTCGGGCATCGTGGGTTGAATCACCCGGCTGGGTTACAGCAACGGGTAGAAATTACTAGCCAAAACCATGGATTTGCGATCAAGTCTGAGTCATTAGGGGCAGATGTGGAAATTACTCATCTAAACCTGAATGACCGTACTGTGGCAGGATTGCGTCACAAGACGCTACCATTCTTCTCGGTGCAATACCATCCAGAAGCGAGTCCGGGTCCTCATGATGCCGACTACTTGTTTAATCAGTTTGTCGAATCCATGCGATCGCAAAAAGCCCGTACATAAGTTCGCTAGTCATATTCCAGATGTAATCGGCTACCTCTGGAAGCGAGGGGAAAATTTTGACCGGTGGGTTATTTCCACGCCCGCCGCACTCGATGTGGATGATCACTAAACTTCTCGCTATACTATCGAATAGCTTAATCGCTGGTAAACCACCAACCCATGTTGAATTAGTTTAGTGTAAGTACAGCTAGGAGGGTGTTATTCCTGAGCAACTCAACCTGACAGTCAGCTTAAGAGGGACTCGTCAGGTCAAAAGCAATTATCAACTTTTCCGCCTGACTGGATTGTTAGATGCCTTCTCAGAACCAACCTTTGGGAAGGTTATTGGTAAATGTGTTGATGAGGGACCAAAAAATATTATTTTGGATCTCTCTAAGATCGATTTCGTGGATAGTTCGGGCTTAGGCGCTTTAGTGCGTATAGCGAAAAAGGCTCAAACGGCTGAGGGAAAATTGCAAATTGTCACCAATCCCCGTGTGACTCAAACGGTGAAGTTAGTGCGTCTAGAACAATTTCTCTCACTTCAACCATCGGTTGACGTAGCCTTAGAAAACGTCAAAAAAGCCTAGTTGACCGAAAAATTGGGTCAAAAGCCTCCCCCTTCGAGGGGGACTTTTGTGCTATGATAACGATGGTTGAAATCCCCACATTCGCTTGCAGCGATATACAATCATTATGAGTTGAAACCGGGACTGGGCCAGCAATAGGGAAACGACGGAAGGGCAATGGTAAAATCCAACCTGGAAGCAAAACAAAAGTATTTTTTGATGCTTTTGATCTAAACGATACATGTAGTCGCGGGAGGGCATTCCGAGACTTAAAACGGACAGGGAGCGTATGTAAGACCTCTTGGAGGCAGTGTGCGTAGAGCTGTCAACCCCATTCAGCGACCACCCTTAAAAAGGTGGCGTGGTGAGGAATCATCGCACTTACAGGGCGGTGAGGATGTCAAACAACAAAACTGTGAAACCCATCCCCTGACATTGCGGCGGGGGATTTCCCGTTGTTCGTCAAGAAACATTTCCCAGACGTAGCATCCTACGTCTAGGAGCCGGCTAAAATAGGGACGGGCATTGAAATAGCCCAACATCAAGTCCGAGTTTTATGGAGCAGCAGGAAGAGACTTCAAACAGCACAGACAATAACTCAGCCCTTTCTGGAACAGAAGCCCGATTTCGGCAACTGAATGCTGCAGCCGATCCCCAATGCCAAATCCAACAGATCTCACCAGGGGCGTTGGCTTATCTGGGAGATGCTGTGTATGAACTCTATATTCGCAGTCGCTATTTACTCCCACCTAAACGTCTATGTGATTATCATGATCAAGTCGTGGCTCAAGTCCGCGCCGAAAGTCAAGCGAATACGCTGCGATCGCTCGAACCTTACCTAACAGAACCCGAATTGGCACTATTGCGACGTGGAAGGAATGCGGCGACTGGAACGTCACGACGCCTCAATCGCAAAATCTATCAACAAGCCACCAGCTTAGAAACATTACTGGGATATCTGTATCTGAGTGATCCCCAACGTTTGACTGAGTTATTGGCGTATTTAGAACTCGATACCCCCTAAATCATTCGTATACTTAATACTATGGCTAATCAAGATCGCCGCTCTCACACCTCTGGCAAGCCGAAGCTAGGGAAGTTCCAACATGACCATCGCCGTCCTTCCTCTAAAGGTAAATTCTTCAGGGATCAACGCTCCCCTGATAAGCCCATTCTCAAACGTCACCCAGATTCCCAACCATCGCCGTCCCAAACACCGGAGTCTGAGTCCACTTTGTCAGAAGATGTTGACTTACTCTACGGACGTCATCCGGTTTTAGCCGCCCTCGAAAATCAACGCCAGCTCAATCGGGTGTGGATTTTGCCCCAGTTACGCTATGATCACCGCTTTCACTCGTTACTACTGCAAGCTAAAGCCAACGGTACGGTTATCGATGAAGTTGATCCGCGACGCCTCAGCCAAATTACTCAAGGCGCCAATCATCAAGGTGTAGCGGCTCAAGTTGCGCCTTACTCCTACAAGGAGTTAGGGGATTTGATTCAAACTGCCAAATCCACCAGCCAATACCCCGTGATCATCGTTTGTGACGGGATTAGTGATCCCCACAATTTAGGTGCTATTATTCGTACTGCAGAAGCCTTGGGCGCTCAAGGTTTGGTTATTCCCCAGCGACGAGCCGTAGGCGTTACCTCCACCGTGATGAAAGTAGCAGCCGGCGCGTTAGAAACCTTGCAGATTGCCAGAGTGGTCAATCTGAGTCGGGCTTTAGAGGAGCTGAAAACCGCTGGTTTTTGGATTTATGGGACTTGTGCTGACGGTGGTAAGCTACTACACACTGTTGACTTAAGCGGTTCGATAGTATTAGTTATTGGTTCAGAAGGTAGTGGTCTAAGTCTGTTGACTCAACGCTGCTGTGATGTGTTGGTTTCGGTTCCCCTGTATGGCAAGACTCCTAGCCTCAACGCTTCTGTAGCCGCAGCCATGACGTTGTATGAAACCTATCGTCAGCGTTGGGTTAACCCACTGCATCTTGACGATCTCAGCAAAAATTCTTGGAAAAAAGAAACGTAAAGTAGTATAACAAAATGTAAACAGCAGGGAATTAACAAGACCACATAGCATCCCATCGACTAGGTAAAGAGCATGAAAGAACTTTTGATCAACACTCTCCAATTTTTAGGCTTGGCGTTTTGGGTAGAAATCATCACAGACGATCCCCAATGCACCTACTATTTCGGTCCATTCTCCAGTAAACAGGAAGCCGAATCCGCTCAAGGTGGATATATTGAAGATCTAGAAAATGAAGGCGCTCAAGGGATTTCCGTGACGATTATGCGCGGCAAACCCATTCATCTAACAATTTTTGACGAAAACTTGGAAGAGTCAACGGCTAGTGTGAGAGTCCCAACCTTGAGTGGGCAACTTTCCTAGAACGTCTTGTCGGGTGTCGGGAACAATTGAATCTACTCATGACAGGGAAAAAAATTTTCCCCACACCCAGACTGTATACTGTCCGCAATCAGAGCTTACCCAGGATTTACTCTCCATTGTCCACGTCAACTCTAGTCGAATGCAGGACTGGAGAAAATACGGTAAGAAAATCAAAGAAGATCCGAATCTACCTAAATCCTGAGCAGAGAAACCTAGAGCGTCGGTTCAGTAGAAGCCGTTGACAAATCAGCCAGAATATGAATTGTTATTCTGTTGCTTCCCCTAAACAAAAACTCTCCCACTGCGTCTCCGTGCGACTTGCCGCGATTTTTGACGCGCTCTACTTATGTATAACCGCTCTCCACCTTGAGCTAACGGTGGTTTCAACCGATCTATTGCCTATGGCAAGATCTTCGCGAGCGCTATCATGGGGAAACTATTGATTTGATCATCGAGCAAAGGTCAGATGGTTTTTTAGCCCAGGGTGCGATCGCTCGTCACCGACCAAGGCTTCCATGATGCTTGAGCTGAAACCAATCTGGGGGTGTGTGGAGGTAGAGGGTTCCGGCATCCCGGCAAGGACATGAAGATTATGAACTACGGCTGTACGACGCAGGTCAAACAAATTCCGACGTAAGCCAATATAACGGGCACGAATACCTTGCCATCGACCAATATGAGCAAGAGTATGCTCCACTCTGACCCGTTCTCGAAGTTTGGCTCGACCTGTCGCTGTGGTTTGACGCTGACGCAACTCCTGCAAAAGGGATTCATCCGGATGGATAGAGACACTACGTCCAGTTTGACTAGTAGTACAGCGCTCATGTAATGGACAACTAGTACAAACAGCAGCCGGAAAACGCACTACTTGTCCTTCTCGAAAAGGCATAGTTATCTGATTGGGGCAATGAATTAAACCCGAGTCAAAATCGAGAGTAAAAGCACTCTTTGCTCTTTTTTCGATAGCTGAATCGGAGGATGCCATTGGGGAGGACGCATATATAGTTAAACCCTGAAGGGGTGACAAGCAGCTCAAAAGCTTGGCAGGCAAAGCATTTCCCCCCTCAAGCCTCAAAAAGATGAGAGCTTATTGACAGGCTTATTGAGAACAAAAACGTGAATGAGAATGATAATCACCCAGGTGACACTCGAGAAGTATGTTGATGATCTTTAATCGTTCTCTTGTTGACCAAATCATGACTCAGCAACGGTTAGATGGGTGTCGGGTCTATCCCTGTGTGAAGATCTCGCTATCGAGGAGAGCGAATCGCGTTAAGTTACTGCTCAAGTCTAAGAGCGGAATATTGCTCCCCAGACTCTTGAATTGTTGAATATTTTGGGTTAAACTTAGTCAAGAATAGGATGGTAATAGGGAGGAGTTATACAGTTTAATATCAAGAAAAAGCCGTCAATAATTTTTAATTAAATACATAGCTTTCAATCCTTGCTGAAAGTAATGAATCTTAGAGCGATTAACCCGCATAAATTTCGCCACCGTTACTTGACAAAAATCCCATCCAATAGTCCAGGTCAATCCATAGAGACCAATCCAGAAGTTGCTGTGTCGTCTCTGGCTTCTTGCTACTTCTCTGAGACGACAGATATATTTTTGTTGCCTTTGACAGCGAGTTTTGTCCCCTTTTAAAGAAGCGATAGTATAAGCCATGGCAATTAACAAGACTAAACGATTTAAACGTTCTATGCATGCCTTGGTTCCTTCTAGGTTATAGCCACCCGTCTTACAATCTTTGAACAAGGATTCTATACCACGGCGAGATTGATAAACCTGAATGACTTCATCAATACTACTTAAATTGGTCAAAATAAACCAGCCATGTTTTTCACATGAACCTCGATACTTCCGCTTCCAATAAGCGGCTAAATTAAAACGACCAAACCCCTTTTTCTTTGTATAATTAACTCCCGAATGAAATAACTTCATCCCCGGAGTTAAACCCAACTCACTTAGCTGTTGATAGTTACCTTCTGATTTACGGATATAAGTGTCTTGCTTAATCCGCAATGCGAAAAATACCTTCTTTTGCTTCAGCCAGTAGGCTAGTTCAACGCGGCGGAATTCCCGATCTCCGATGAGAACAACTTGATAACGGGAAAGCAATTTTAAGACCGGACGAATAACTGCTATTTGTTCGGAGATATTGCTACTACCCGCCTTATCCAAAAATTGCCAATATACAGGGAAGGAACGTTTTTTCCAAATCACAGCAATCATTAATAAGTTATTGCTGCTCCCTAAGGGTTCTATCTATAGCAAGAATAACACGATTTCCGAGAGGAATTTGAGTTCTTAATATATATTTAAGTATCGGAAACCAAATCAATGGTAGACTAAGATTGGGAAGGACTAAAAACCTTTGTAAATGTTTTCTCCTACTTTGATAGAGGATGGGTACAGGAAAGAGCGCGGCTAATCTCTCAATCTTGACTTCTTTGTGTACTTGAAGCAGCCAAAGTAAAATTTCCAGGGTGAGGAGTTGAGACTCACTTAGATAATTCTTAAGACAACTGTGATAGAATTGTGGTAGCATTATTGATTGAGCGGTTGACTTGAATAAAATAGATCGCTCTTTTTTTACCACAAAACGAACCCATTTAGGGAACTGCGTAAAAATACAGTACCAGTGAGGAAAGCTGAATTCATGTAATACAGCCAAGCTTGGTTGGTGCATTATTAAGCTGCAAGTCCCTTGTTTTTAATTTTTGGAAAAAGTCAACAATTTCTTGTCTATTGCTTTTAATGGGAGCGATACGTTCCTTCTTACTGAAGTTCAAAGAGCCGAAAAATTGAAACGGCAAACGCCGTGCGACTTTCCGCGATCGCACGCCGATCCCAAAACCCTGTGACCCTTGCTGGGTGCTGCTTTGGGGGAACATTTAAGGATTAAAGATAA